>NZ_JBSHAY010000036.1:0-87122 GCF_053611725.1 Streptomyces sp. NPDC054783
GGGACGCCCTGGTCGTCAACTACGCGGCGCCCTCGGACAGCGCGTGGGCAGGCGCACTGGACGCACTGTGCAGGGTGCTGCCCTAGCAGGGGTTCCGAGGGCGGAGCGGACGCGCCTCTGTCCGGTTCGGGAGCGTCCCTGCCGAGATTCGAGGCGCTGGGGCTGTCGGTCTCAAGTGCCAGGCCGCCCGTGCCGGAGTCGGCGCGATCTCTCAGACGGGAAGCCGTGCTGTCACGATCTCGCCATCCGTTCCAACGTACTTCTCCAGGTGGGCGAGTGCCCTGGCGGCCGTGTCGGCGACGAAGACCAGCTCTCCAAGGGGCACCGGCAGGAACCCCTGCTCGTCCATTCGCCGGAGCTGGAGTATCAGCCCGTCGTGAAAGCCCGCCGTGTTCAGCAGCACCACGGGCTCGTCGTACAGGATTCGATCTCGAAGGGCGTCTCGTGATGGTGCTCGTGGGCAACGCGACGAAAGGCCTCGAGGTCTGCATCACCGCGCAGCCCGAGATAGACCTTGTTCTCCTCGCCGCCGGCCATCACGTAGTAGGTCTCGTGCTGGGTGTACGGCCAGCCGAAGACCTCGCGCATGTAGTCCGGACGAGGGTGGCAGTGTATGGACAAGCTCGTAGCCGAGCGCGGTATTCGCAGCGTCCTGGTTGAGACAGAGCTTCTGCTGGGTCCAGCGGCCGCCCCAGGACACGGTGTTGAAGGTGGACCTGGTACGGAACGGCCGGGCCGCCAGGTTCCGCAGGGTCCGGCGAAGCACTGGTCCGGACAGCCCCGCGGGTGCAGCGAGGTCCTGGCACTCGATCCAGCAGTTACGAGGTCGGCAAGAGTGCCTTCGCCGAGCCGGTCGAAGTCCGGGTCGCCGGCGAGCTCGGTGGACCCTGTGCGTTCGAGGATCCGCGGCCAGGGGGCGAGGTGGGCCCGGAGATCGGTTGACGAGGCGGCGAGCCCGCGCGCCTCCAACGCCGAGTTCAGCAACTTGACGGCCGACCGCAGATCAATCCAGGGCGGCAGGTCCGTCGATGGCGAGGGTGATCGGCCTATCGGGAAGCGTGGCGACCAGGGCGCTCCACCCCGGGGTGGCTACTCCGCCAAGTGCTCAGTAACAAAGTTGGGTTGGTAGGCCCGGGTGATCGATGGGTGTTCGTGTTGCAGCAGCCGCCCGTACTCCGGTCCTGCCTTGAGGGTGACGATGCGTTCGTCCGGGTCGTCCGTGACGATCAGGAAGACCTTGCCCGCCACCTTGTAGACGTTCAGCTGCTCGGTGAACGGGCGCCCGTGGCTGACCCCGGACAGCGCCAGTGTTGTGTCGCGCGCTCTGTCCTGGAGCATCTCGCCGCTGATGGGCATGACGAAGCTCAGGCGCTGCGGCCGTAGGTGCGCGGATCCACGGGCTGCTCGGACTTGGGAAGCCCGCCGACCACGAGACGGTAGGAGTCGATCACGAGCTCCTTCACCAGCTTCTCGTCGATGGTGCCCCCGCCTTCCACCGTGATCCAGTGCCTCTTGTTCATGTGATAGCCGGGGGTAATGTCTGCGTACTGCTCACGCAGGGCTGCGGCGTCGTCCGGATCAGCCTTCAGGATCACGACGGGGCGCCCCGGCATGTCGGTCATGAGCATGAAGACCTTGCCGCGCACCTTGTAGACCTCCCAGTCGGGGCCGAAACGATGCTCCAGGTCGGCGTCGGGCAGTTCCACAGTGCAGTCGCCCGCGATCTTCCGCAGCTCCTGTCCGTCCAAGGTGATCAACTCCTCTATCGATCCGAGTGCCCTGACCGCCCGGCCAAGGCCCAAGGTGGCGTCTCCCGCACGGCCGCCACGAACGGCGGCGCCCGCACGCCGGCAACAGTGACGGAAGCCGACGCGGGTACAGAGACAGTCACGCAGGCGGCCAAATCCGCGCTGGTCATGACCGGAGCGTATGCGCGCGTCCGCCCACACGTGTGGACCATTTTCTGAGCAAGAGACCGGGCCACTTCGCGTCGAACGGCCAGGCGGGCCCCTTGCGCCGCCTGTCAGACCGGTTGCACCGCGAAGCCGGAGCGCCAGTCGCATGCGCGGGGCGCCACGCTCGGGATTGGGTCAGTGTCCCAGCTCCGTAGATCGCGATCCTGCTTTGTCCGCAGAATTGGTCTGGGAATCGATCATAGAAATGGACCATACGGCGGTGCCACTGGGTACGTAGCGTTGCAGGCATGAGCACGAACGAAGCACGCGGAAGCCCGCAGCGCCTTCCCGAGTACACGCCCCGTCTGGACTGGGCGAAGCCAGCCCCGGAGGCCTTCCAGTGGCCGCACCCGGCCCCGACAGGGGTCGCGCCGGAGCAGGTCTGACGAGCCGAGACCACGGCCGCAGCCACCGTCGGGGGAAGTGTGATTGGGCTGTGGCCTGCCGTGCCTGGTAGCTCGATCACTCCTGCCCTGGACCTGTCCATCCACCAGACAGCCGAGCAGTTGGGGGACCGCATCGCCGGGGGACACAGAAGGGAAGAGCAATGGGCAGTTCCGCAGAGACAGCAGTCTTCGAGGCTCAGACGGCCATCGAGACAGTCTGCCCAGCGATAGCTCTCCTCGACGCGCAGGGGACGGTGGTCGGATGGTCGCAGGCCGCTCAGCGGCTCGTGGGCTATTCGGCCGTGGAGGTGGTGGGGCGGTCCGCCGGTGTCCTGTTGGTGGCCGCTGACGACCGAGCAAAGGCTTCACAAGCCGCACAAGAGAGCACCCTCCGGGGCCGCTGGTCCGACCTCGCGCAGGTGCGCCACCGCGACGGCCGCATCATCGACGTGCATCTGCGCGTGTCATCGCTGTCCGGGCAGGACGGCCTGGAGCGTTGGGTGGTCTGTGCGACCGACAAGGCCTTGCTTCCCGCGTGGCCGGCCGAGGCCACAGTGGCGGAGCCGCTCCTCGCTACGCTGCCGCTGCCGAGCCGCCTGCCGATCGGTGTCGTCATACGGGACACGCACCTGCGCTGCATCCGGGTGAACGACACCCAGGGGTCCAAGGACGGCATCCCTCTCCCCAAGCGGCTGGGCCGCAGGCTGACGGAGGCGGCGCCCGGGACGGAGGCCGAAACGCTGGAGGCAGTGATGCACCAGGTGCTGGAGAGCGGCGACCCGGCGATCAACGTGGACTACCAGGCCTTCCTGCCGGCGAATGCGCGAAGCAACCGCATATTGACAGCGTCCTTCTTCCGCCTCGACGACGCGCAGGGTCGCGCGCTGGGCGTGTGCGTCGTGAGCATGGACGTCACCGACAGCCGACGCGCGCGAGAGCGTCTGGCAATCCTCGGCGAGGCCAGCAGGCGCATCGGCACCACTTTGGACGTCATGCAGACCGGACAGGAACTGGCCGACCTCGCCGTGCCGTTCCTCGCGGACTACGCCACCGTCGACCTGGCGGAGTCCGTCCCACTCGGAGAGGAGCCCTTGGCCCATCTCGGCCCCCAGGGCGGATACATCCCCGTCTTCCGCCGTGCGGGCCTGGCCTCGATCCACCCGGGAACGCCGGAGTCCCTGTTCGCTCGCGGAGAGCCGGTCTTCATCCCGCCCACTTCGCCCTTCACCGGTGTCCTTCGCTCCGGGAAATCCCACTTCGAGCCCATACTGGACGCATCCCCGGGCACATGGCTGGACCACCACGACGCGGCGCGGGCGGAGAAGCTCCGCGAGCACGCCATGCACTCGTTGATGGTCGTCCCGATCCACGCCCGGGGCGCAGTGCTGGGCGTGGCGGTCTTCGTGCGGACGAAGGACCGCAGGCCGTTCGAGGAGGACGACCTGCTCCTGGCCGAGGAACTCGTCAGCTGGGCAGCGCTGGCCCTGGACAACGCCCGTCAATACGTGCGCGAACGCTCCGCGGCTCTCGCCCTGCAGCGGCTGCTGCTCCCCCACCGCGTCACAGGCGGCTCCGCCGCTGATGTGGCCTGGCGGTACCTGCCGGCCGACAGCCACCACGGCATCGGGGGTGACTGGTTCGACGTGATCCCCCTCTCCGGCGCCCGCGTCGCCCTCGTCGTCGGGGACGTGGTGGGACACGGCATCAACGCGGCGGCGACGATGGGCCAACTCCGCACCGCCATGCGCACCCTCGCCGACATGGACATGTCTCCCGAGGAAGTACTGTCCCGCCTCGACGAGCAGGTCATCCGCCTCACCGAGGCGGAAGCCGACCCCCGGCACCCGGGCACCACCACGATGGCCGCCACGTGCCTGTACGCGGTCTACGACCCGGTCACCCGCACCTGCACCATGGCACGGGCCGGCCACCCCCCGCCCGCGATCATCGACCCGCACGGTCACGTCAGCTTCCCCGACCTGCCCACCGGAGCACCGCTCGGCCTCGGACTGGTCCCCTTCGAGTCCGTAACTTTGGAACTTGCCGAAGGAAGCGTGCTCGCCCTCTACACAGACGGTCTGATCGAAGCCCGCGGCCAGGACATCAGCGCCGGCATGAACCGTTTGCGCGCGGCCCTCGCACGGCCCGACCTCACACTGGATGGTCTGTGCTCTTCCGCGGTGGACACATTGCGGGCCAAGCCGCCGAGCGACGATGTCACTCTGCTCCTCGCACGGACCCGCTCGCTGAGCGCAGACCAGGTTGCCTCTTGGCAGTTCCCCAGCGACCCCGCTGTCGTCAGCCGTGCCCGAACTCTCGCTGCCCGGCAGCTGACCCAGTGGGGACTGGAACACCTGGCCGAGTCCACAGAGCTGATCGTCAGCGAACTGTTCGCCAACGCCATCATCCACGGCAACGGCGCCTGCAACAGCGACTGCACCAGCGACTGCAACCGCACGATCGGCCTACGCCTCATCCGGCACGAGATGCTGACCTGCGAAGTCTCTGACGCCAGTCACAGCCACCCGCTTGTGCGACACCCCCGCACCACCGACGAACACGGCCGCGGCCTCTTCCTCGTCACTCAACTGTCCCGCCGATGGGGAACCCGCCGCATCCCGGACGGCAAACTCATCTGGGCTGATCAACAACTGCCAGCCGGCGCGTGAAACCACTTACCCGCCCGACTCAATCGCTTGGAGGCCGTGCCTGTGCCCCGAGAAGACCGACGACTCGTACGCACCATTCATGTAGCTGGAGAGCGGACGTAAGCTCCCACGCCACGCCAGCGGCAGCCCGGTGCCGGGGTGAAAAGTCCCATCCGGCCTTCCCGCCCCGTCACCAAACTCCAACGACCACATCGGAGGTTCTCGCCGGCCCCGTTCGCCTTCCCCGACCTCGCCGAACCGCTTGACACCACACCCAGCGGCCCAACGTCCCCGGCTTGGACTTCAGCCAGCCACTTTGGCGCGAGCCTCTAAGATCACGGCCCAAGATCGGGGTTCTGTCACTGATTGCCCTCACCCATGCCGGTCGGTCACGTGCCGACGGACTCACCGGCCATGCCGGGCCGTACCGGCCCGGTGGGGGCGGCCGTCGCACGTCGGAGTACCTGCGAGAGGCAACGACACGACGGTAGAGATCCACTGACGTGATTGATAGATGCACTCTTCGGAAAGCCAGACAGAGGAACAGTCATGCAAGCCATCACCGCCTCAGACCGCAACGCCGGCGTCAGCGGGCTGACGCTGACCGACCTGCCGTATCCCCATGCCGCCGAGAACGACGTCATCGTGCGGGTGCATGCCGCGGGATTCACCCGTGGAGAGCTCGATTGGCCCGGCACGTGGTCCGATCGCGCCGGCAGGGACCGCACGCCGAGCGTGCCTGGGCACGAGGTCTCGGGTGTCGTGGCGGAGCTCGGATACGGAACCACCGGCCTCACTGTCGGCCAGCGGGTCTTCGGACCGACCGACTGGGCCCGCAACGGCTCGCTGGCCGAGTACGTCGCCGTGGAGGCCCGTAACCTCGCCCCGCTGCCCGCGGATGTCGACCACACTGTGGCGGCCGCGCTGCCGATCTCCGGACTGACCGCCTGGCAGGGCCTGTTCGACCACGCGCGGATCATGACCGGCCAGACCGTCCTGATCCACGGTGCCGCGGGTGGCGTCGGTTCGATCGCGGTGCAGTTCGCGCTGGAGGCGGGAGCCCGCGTGATCGGCACCGGCCGGTCCGCCGACCGGGACACCGTCCTCGCTCTGGGCACCCATGTGTTCCTGGATCTCGGGGCCGGCCGGCTGGAGGACGCCGGCGAGGTCGACGTGGTGTTCGACGTGATCGGCGGTGACATCCTCGACAGCTCGGCCGCGCTCGTACGCGCCGGCGGCACGCTCGTCACGATCGCCCGGCCGCCCACCGTGCGGCCCAAGGACGGGCGGGCCCTGTTCTTCGTCGTGGAACCCGACCGCGCGCGGCTCGTGGACCTGGTGCAGCGAGTCCGGGACGGACGGCTCGATGTGCGGGTCGGTGCGGTCCGCCCGCTGACCGGGGCGGCGGCCGCCTTCGCCCCTGATCGGCGCGTCACCGGCAGGACGATCATCCGGGTCGCCGATGATCCCCAGTGATCACAGAGTGTCGCAACTGCGTGATCACCAGGAAGATGTTCAGCGGTTCCGACAGCACCCCGGCGCACTCCTTGTCCGACAGAGGGGACCAGGTCCGAGCCCCGACTCCTGGCGGTCGCGCGGTGACGGCCGGGTCCACCGAGTGAGGAAGCCCGGCAGGTCCCGTTGCCGAACGGGGTACGGGCGAACCAGGTCCGCGCCTTGAGCGAGAAGGTCTACCGGACTGCCTCTGCACCTGTCTGATGAGCGTCGATCCTTCGCTCCGTCATACCGAAATTTCGCTGTTGCGCTTATTCCTCGACGCCCTCGCGCCCCACCCCTATCGATCAGCGTGGTGAGAAGCCGAGGTCTGGCGCCGCTATTACTGTCGAACCGAGAAAGCCGTACAAGCGTGGACTGGACGCAGAAAGGCGCCGGATGAAGGCGATTGTGGTGACGGATCAGGCCGCGGGAACGGCCGGGATGACGCTGGTGGAGCGGCCCGAGCCGCAGGCAGCGCTGAACGATGTCGTCGTTCAGGTTCATGCGTCGGGATTCACTCCGGGCGAGCTGACGTGGCCCTCGACCTGGACCGATCGTTTCGGCCGCGACCGGACGCCGTCGATTCCCGGGCAAGAGCTGGCCGGAGTGGTCACCGCTCTCGGCTACGGCACGACGGGGTTGTCGGTGGGCCAGCGGGTGTTCGGCCTCGCGGACGGGCATCGGGGCGGCACCCTGGCGGAGTATGTGGCGATCGAGGCGCGTAACCTCGCGCCGATGCCGGCCGACGTCGACTTCACGGTGGGCGCGAGTCTGCCGATGCCGGGCCTGACCGCGTGGCAGGGACTGTTCGAGCACGGCCGCCTTCAGGCGGGGCAGAGCGTCCTCGTGCACGGCGCGGCCGGTGCAGTCGGGTCGATGGTGACGCAGCTCGCACGAGAGGCCGGCGCCTACGTCATCGGCACCGGACGTACCGCCGATCGGCAGACGGCGCTTGGCTTCGGTGCGAGAGAGTTCGTCGACCTCGAGAACGACGCCCTGGAAGACGTCGGCAGAGTCAATCTGGTGTTCGATGTCATCGGCGGAGACATCGGGAGGCGGTCCGCAGGCGTGATCCATGCCGGAGGAACGTTGGTATCCATCGCCGGGCCACCCGAAGCTCAGCCCGCGGACGGCCTGGCGATCGATTTCGTTGTCGTGCCCGATCGTGTCCAACTGGGTGAGATCGTCCGGCGGGTGCGGGACGGACGGCTGCGGACGAACATCGGCAACGTCTCGCCCCTCGATGACGCCGTTGCGGCCTTCAATCCGACCGAGCGGATCACCGGGAAGACGATCATCAGTGTTCGTCCGTGAGCGACACACGGCCATCGATGCACGCCGTCGGCCGACGGTGTCCAGATCGGCCGGCAGCGTCCTATGGACCTGGCCGTTGCCGAGATTGCAGCCCGCGCTGTCCGGGCGAGCCGGTTGAGGTACCGGTCTGGAGCGCGTCGAGGTTGATGATCGTATCCCTCCACCACTGCAGCGCACGGAATGTTCCGCCACAGCGGCAATCTCCCCACAGGTAGCCCGCTGTCGGCTGGTGTCGCGCTGTGCGTCCTGTCGCATGCCGCTGCTGGTGGGCGCGACCTGCTCTGCGGCAGATACTGTTGTTGAAGGACGACGAGGTCATATCGCTCGACGATGGGTAGTGAGCGGCGAATGGACGCCTCGGACGAACTTTTTCAGATGGCTACACCGTCGGCTCTTTTGACCCTGGACGGAGCCATCCGCAGCCTCAATGCGGCGATGGCCAGGACACTGGGCAGGTCAGTGGAACAGTGCGTGGGCCGTGGCTTCGGTGATCTGTTGCCCGCAAGCCAGCTGACTGCAGTCGGGAGTCTCGTGGCCCACGCCGCCACGACGAAGACGGTTGCGATGCGCGTGCTGGAGTTCCCTGGGACAGGTGCAGCACCTGTCGTCTGCCTTGTCGAGGCGCGACCAGTGAACGATCCCGTAGGTGGTGAGCCTCTGGTGCAGGTGCACTCCTTGGACGCGGGAAACGACCGGGGCGGCCTGTTGATCCCGTTCCAACTGGCGGCCAAGGCCGCCAACCTCGGTCTGTGCATGTATTCACCCCAGGAGCGCGAGCTGGAGTGGCTGGGTGGCGCACCCGCCTTGGCGGTGCTGTTCCCGGAGGCGTCCGTGTCGTTGTCCGAGGTGGTTCGGCGAGTCCACCCCGATGACCGCGGGGCTCTGCGGCGGCTCGTGACTTCGACGGCTGCCCGGTCCCCCTGGATCAGGTTGCGGTTCCTCACCGAGCGCGATGGCTGCCACCCTCTGGTCTGCCAGGCCCGTCGGATCATTCTGGGGTCTGGCGGCCCTGAGCGGATCTTCGGAGTGATCCGCGACGACACCAAGGGTGCAGCGCGCCGACGCAGAGCGTTGGTCGCGCTGAGTACTGAGCGTCAGCGCGCCGACGAGATCGCGGCCTTCTCCTCCGCCGTGATGACCGCAGTCACGGAGCAAGAAATACAGCAGGTCGTCCTGACCCGGCTCGCCGCGACCTTCGGTGGTACCGGCGCCGCGCTGGCGTTCATCAGGAAAGGCCGCCTGCGCGTTTCCTCCGATGCCGGGATCCCGATACCGGTGGCCGCCCTGCACGGCCTGCCGCTGGACGCTCCCAGCGCGCTGCCCTATGTGATCCGCACTGGCGAGCCGCAGTTCATTCCCAACCAGGAGGACTACATCCGCCGCTGGCCGCACGGGGCCATGGTGCCGTACTTCGACCAGCTCGACTCCGGCTACGCCATCTCGATCACCTCCCTCAGCCCGGGCGGCGATCAGCCGCTCGGGGCCTGGTTGGTGACCTACGACAGCGAACACCACTCCTCCCCGGATGAACGGGCCCTCATGGGTACTCTTGCCGACCTCGCAGGCCAGGCGCTGAAACGCGTCAGGTTGCAAGAGGCACGAGTCGAGCTGGCCACGGCGCTCCAGCAGACCATGCTCCCCACGCTGCCCGAGCACCTCCCGGGCCTTGAGGTCGCCGCCCGCTACCGACCAAGCCGGGACGGGCTCGATATCGGCGGAGACTGGTACGACGCCTTCTTCATGCCCGACGGTGCCATCGCCGTGGAGATCGGCGACGCCCAAGGGCACGACGTGGACGCCGCCGCAGCCATGGGACAGGTGCGCGCCGCCATGCGCGCGATCGCCGCCCACGAACCGGATCCCGCAACCGTGCTGACGCGCACCAACGAGCTCCTCGTCACGATGGACGCAGCACGATTCGCCAGCTGCACCATGCTGCATATCGACCCAGGCGACGGACGGGTCACCGGTGCCAGCGCCGGCCATGTGCCGTTGTTGTACGCACGCGACGACGGCAGCCACAGCATCCGTGAGCTGCCGGGCGGCCCGGTGCTGGGAGTCCTGCCCGACGCAGACTACCCAGAAGAAACCTTCACACTGGACAAGGACGCCGCGCTGGTCATGGTCACCGACGGCGTGGTCGAAGGACCGGCCCTGACACTGGACGCCGGACTGGAGCGAGCCGGAACGCTGGCCGCCCAAGCCGTCCACGACGGGCTGAACGCCGAGGAGACCGCCGACCGCCTCCTCGACGCCACGGTCGCGGTAGACCACCTCGATGACGTGGCCGTGCTGATCATCCGACGCACATGACGGCGCCCGCGTCCTCACACACCCTCTGTACGGACCCACTGCAAGACCCCCTCTCGCTCATGCGCCGAGCGGCGTGTTCTCGATGACTCGACCAAGCCTGCCGCGGAAAGTGCCCTCCGGCCCCAGTCACCCAGAGCGCCAGTTTGGAAGATCGCGTACGTGGATGGCGCCTGACCTGCAGAGCCGCTGACCGGCGATGTCGTGCGGGATTCCCGTGGCTTCCCCTTGTTCACCGGGGTACGTGGTGGTCCGTCGGTTCATCCAGCGGGCCGTTTCGGTTGCTCGGTCGGGGGGCCGGCATGGTCGCGGCTCGGCCGCCGCGTCGAGTGGGCGCCGGGTTCCAGCTCTCCGGTCGTGGGCTCGTCGGGACGGCGAGGCCCGGGGCGACGGCTCCAAATCGGATGGGCCGAGAGCCGAAGGCAGGGACAGAAAAGAACCTTGAGGTCCACTCTGAATCCGCACCGTAATCTGGTCAATGTGGCGGAACAGAGTAGCGACAAAAACGGCTCCCGGTTGACTGAGCGCGGGCGGGCGACTCAAGAGCGCATCTTGAGGGCCGCCGCCGACATGATGTACGTCAAGGGCGTGAGTCCCACGACCCTCGACGATGTCAGGGCGGCCAGCGGAACGAGCAAATCCCAGCTCTACCGCCACTACCCCGACAAGGATGCGTTGGTGCGGGACGTTGTCGCGTTGCAGGCTGTGGAACTGCTCGAACGCCAGCACCAGCTACTGCGGCGGCTCAACTCCCTCCGCAGGCTGGAGCGCTGGCGGGACGCGGTGATCGAACACAACGCGCTCCGAAACGGAGCGTACGGTTGCCCGCTCGGCTCCCTTGCAAGCGAGTTGGCCGATCAGGACGAAGAGGCGCGCAAGGCGATCGCCCAGTACTTCGACACTTGGGAAGGGCTGCTCGAGGCCGGGCTCGTGCGGATGAAGGACTCGGGAGTCCTCCGCGCCGACACCGACGCCGGAGAGCTCGCCACCGGCCTCATGGCCGCCCTTCAAGGCGGCTACCTCCTTGCCCAGACGGCCCGGGACGTCAAACCCATGAGGATCGCCCTCGACATGGCGATCGGCCACATCAAGGCCTATGCCGTGCCCGCCGAGGACGGCAATCCGACAGGGCGCTAAAACCGTCCGGGACGAGGCGGCGCCGAGAAGTCCCGTTGCGGCGCTACAGGCGGTTGCGTCGCGGTCTCCCTACCGGCTGGACTTCACCGTCTTCCCGGCAGGCGACCGGGGGCATGAGGGCGGGAGGACGTGTTCGTCCGCACGCCCCACTGCCCGCATGCGGCCCCAGCCGCCGACGAAAAGCGGCGGCCCCCCCGTGTAAAGGGCAGGTCGCTTTCCGTCGAGCCCTCCGGCCGGACGGGACGCGGACAGGGCGCCCGCTCGCCGCTGCATGCCTTCCTCCACACCGAACGTCACCCAGTGGTTCGCCAACCGCCACCAGTCGCGGCTGCGTGCGCACACACCGCCACCCACGAGGACCTTGACGATGTGCTGGCCTGCCCACCGAGCCATGAAGAGTTGCTCGACCGCGGGCCAGGACGCCGCCGTCCTGGCACACCAGCGCAGCGCCATGGCAGCCGTGTAGCGCGAGGTGCCAATGGGCCTGACCGGCCAAACAAATGAGGAGACCATTTAGTCCGGAAAATTGAGCCGATCTGCGGTACGTTTGGGAAAGGCGGTCCCTTGACGACGGCCAAGCAGCAAGCGTCACAAGGCTCCCCAACTCGGTAGGCACCACGCATGCGGGAGTCCGGTGAGAAGTGTGCCGTGAAACGAACGCACTCGTGGAGCTGCGAACGCGGGCTCAGCTGCGAGCGAAGGATTCGATGTTCCGCCAGGCACCGAATGATGCGTTGAACGCTTGGAGGGACTGCTCATCGCTGTCGGACAGCTCAATCGACATCGCGCCCAGTGCGCACCCGTACGAGCCGTCCTGCAGTGAGTTGGCCTGCACCAGGGCGGCACGCCGGCGCCGCAGACCGGTGAGGGTCTTCACGCCGCGCAGCCGCTGTTCCTCGTGGGCGAGGACGAACTTCGACTGCACGTCGATCACGGCGTGGATCAGCGCGAGTTTGCCCTCGAAGTGGTGCACAACTGGGACTTACTGGTGCTGCTGGCCAGCCGGACGTCATCGAGGGTGGTGGTGTTGACACCCTTGACATAGAACAGCTTGGCTGCCGAATCAACGGTCCGCGAACGGGTCTCCAGGCAGCGTGGTGTGCGGCGCGTACCGCTGGCTCCGGGCACGGTGACTCCCTCGGGCATGTTACTCACTCGCGCCGCTTGGCCGCGGAATGCGTCACAACCGCGGTGACCTCGATCTCCAGGGTCCTTGCGAACTTTCACGTAGACGTCGATGCCGTCGCGGTCTGTGAGCCAGGACCCAACCTGAACGATGTCGCTCAGTTCGGCGCCCGCGCACCACAGCGCCTCGCACACGTTGTCCGAGGCTTGCCCGGCCTGCTCCGCGAAATGTTCCGGCCGGGTTCCGTCCGGCCGCACCCCTGGGGTGCCGGACAGGACGACCTGCGTGGAGCCGGCCGGGATCGCGACCGCATCGGAGTAGATGCCGATGTGGCGCGACACCTTGGCATCGATGAACTTCGTTGCGGCGCCATATCGGCGAAGACCCTCTCGTAGATGGACGCGAGATGGAGGCGCAGGCAGATCCGAGCGATCTCACGTTCGCCTAGGAGTGGACTGAAACGTCCATTCACCATCAATCGATCACGCCCGAGCCGGCCCGCCTCAAGGCGTCTCAAACCCGCTCGTCCCGACCGGCGGAATGGCTCACGACACAGCCTCGACATAGTCCTGAACTGCATGTTTATCGATCCGACGCGACATTGACCCGCTTGCATACAGCGCGGCCGACTCGGCCCGTGCGAGGGAGGGGTTGCCTCGCGCAAGGGGGAGGTTGCATAGAAGTTTCTGGACTGTATAGTCCTTCTTGTAGGTGTCCCAGTGGCGATGAGATCCAGAACTCGGCGCCGACGGAGTCACCCCGCGCAATGCAGGTCTCACCAGGCGCCCGGCGCAACCGACGCCACCGGCCAGGTTGCGGCCGGCGCAGGTAAGGCCTGCGGCGGAGCTCTGAAGCGCTACGAGCCCGAGTTGGGCTCGACAACTACTCACACCCCGACCAGAGGTCGATTCGCCGTGTCACGACTGAACGTTTCCCCCCTAGAGGATGTGCCTGCCGGCGCGCAGCGGATACTCGACAACGTTGGTGCGCAGCTCGGCTTCGTCCCGAACATGTTCAACACCATCGCGTCGAACCCGACCGTTCTCGAGGTCGTCACGACTCTGCAAGGCAGCTTGAGCCGGGTTCTGGATGCGAAGACCCGGCACAGCATCGCGCTGGCCGTGTCGCAAGCCAACGGCTGCAGTTACTGCCTGGCGATCCACACTTACGTCGCGACCGAATTCGGCGGCATGTCAGGCGACGACATCGAGCTCGGCCGCGTCGGAAGCTCGGTCGATCCCAAACGCGCCGCGGCCGCTCGCTTCGCGCAACAGGTGGTCGACAGCCGCGGGCAGGTCAGCGACGCCGAGCTCGCGGGTGTGCGAGGCGCCGGCTACACCGACCCGCAGATCCTGGCGATCGTCGCGGTGGCAGTGCAATTCCTGCTCACCAACTTCATCAACAACGTCAACCAGACCGACCTCGACATCCCCGCCGTCGGCTCGGTCGATACGACCGTGGCCCAGTGAGCCCGCACCCGGAGCCGACGGCGCCCGACGCGGCGCGCGGGAGCGCGATCGAGCATGTGTTCCGCGCCCGGCACGAAGTCGTGCTGGCCCAGGACGCGGACAAGATCGCCAACCTCTACGCGGCAGACGGCGTCATCGAAACACCCAGCGCCGTGCTTTCGTCGGGAGACAGGGGCTCTGCCGTGGTCCGGGGCCGCGAGCCGATCCGTGCCTTCTCCGCCACGCGTCGCCGCGCAGGGGTCTTCGAGAACTGGGTGGCGTACCGGGACCAACCTCACCGACGGGCATCAGTTGACCTGGGCGTACCCGCGCCAGACACCGAAGGGCGAACAGAACCGCCTCGTCGAGTCCACGAACATCGTCGACGGACTCATCGCGCGTCGTCTCGTCTGTTGGGGCCGGGTCGGCTTTAAGAAGCTCCACGCCGCCGCCAACAACACCCCACCCACCGGTTGATCGCCGGAACCCTCGACGCGGCCCAAGCACCCAGTCGGCAAACCCCTCACTGACTCAACGATCATTCAGGAAAGGCTCGACATGCCGGGCTCCGAACTCTATGAGAAATTCATGGCGCTGCACACCCGCGACGGTGGCCTCGTCATGCCGAACGCATGGGACGGCCTCTCGGCGCTGATGCTGGCCGATGCCGGCTTCGAGGCGATCGCGACCTCGTCTGCGGCGATCGCCGCCACGCTCGGCCGCCTCGACGGGCGTCATGAAGTCACCCGCGAAGAGCACCTTGAGCATGCGCGGCTGCTCGGCCGCCTCACCGGGCTGCCCGTCAACGGAGACTTCGAGGACGGTTATGGCGACACGCCTGAAGACGTCGCCGCGACCGTTGAGGGGGCCGTGGAGTCTGGCCTGGCCGGTATCGGGGTGGAGGACACCTCGGGCAATCCCGATCAACCGATCCGCGACTTCGACGAAGCAGTCAATCGCGTACGCAGCGCCGTCGACGCTTCCAAGGGGCGCATCGTCGTTACCGGCCGCACCGACAACTTCATCCAGGGACGGCCCGATCTTGACGACACCATTCGGCGTCTGACGGCCTTCGCCGAGGTCGGCGCGGATGTGGTCTACGCGCCGTTCCCACCCGACCTCGACGCACTTGTCGCGATCGTCACCGCGGTCGCCCCGACACCGGTCAACGTCCTGGTGTCTCCGTCGGACAAGGTGCTGACCGTCGCTGAACTACAGCAGGCCGGGGTCAAGCGCATCAGCTTGGGTCCGTTGCTCTACACCAACGCGATGGGGGCGCTCGAACAGGCCGCGAAGGCGCTCCTCGCGGGCGACCTCGCCTCGGCGACGACAGGTATGAGCTTCGCGCGCGTCAACGAACTGCTTGCCCACGGCAAGAACTAACCCAAACACCACGAATCACTGACTCTTCACCTAGTGATTGCAAGAAGAAGGCAGATTGAAATGGATCTCGACAAGCTCATGGACAAGCACCTCACCAGGGCCTTCGACCCCAGTAGGACCATCCCGGAAGAAACCCTTCAGCAGCTGTTGAGGTTCCTGCGCTCCGCGCCGACATCGGTGAACATCCAGCCCAACCACTTCTACGTACTCGGGACGACCGAAGGCAAAAGGCAGCTCACGGACAACCTGGGCGAACGATTCCAAGACAACAGCGAGAAGATCCTGAACGCGTCGCACACCATCATCCTGACCACCCGGGCAGATGTACCCGAAAGCCACCTCGAAGACGTATTCAACAAGGAGAGCGCTGACGGCCGGTTCCCCGATCCGGCGAAGAACGCGCTGTGGCAGTCGATGACCCGCGACTTCCTCAACCTGCGCACCTACGGCTACAAGGACCTGAACCACTGGATGGAAAAGCAGACCTACATGGTGCTGGGCATGACCATGATGGCGGCTGCTGAGCTCGGCGTCGAAGCGACGCCGCTCGAGGGATTCGACCCGACCAGTGTCGACAAGGCATTCAAGATCCGCGAAACCGGACACACCACGACGGTGCTGTTGACCCTCGGCTACCCCGACCCCGCGAAGGTGTACAACAGCCCGATTTCGCGCTTCGAAGCCGACCGGCTGTTCACGTTCGTCTAAACATCCCCGGCACCGGGAACGCCTGTGACCGAAGTCCGCAGGCCGCGGACACCGGTCCTCGATGTCGGCCCACCCCGGGCAACCTGACCGGCGGCAGGGGCCGCCGGTCATCACGCCCGCGCGATGTCGGTCGCGGGTTGCCGGCCGGCGCCCCAATCGTTGGTGGCCCGGATGCCCCAACGGCGTCGGCGAACCTCCCACTCGCCCGGCACCGGGTTCCCGACCTGCACCGTGGCGTCGTCGAACGGCTTGGCGAGGAACTGCTGGTGGTAGGCGGGGCGGGCAGCACCTCGCAGCGCCTCGACGTCCACGGCGTACCGCGCGTCGAGCGCCGCGGCCTCCGTGGCACTCCCTTGACCTGAACAGGTCCAAGCAGGTGGTGGCGAGAGCGAAGGAGGCGCGGGCTGATGGCGACCTGCCGTCGGCGGCAACGCTGCTGTCCGAGCCCCTGGGGATTGGAACCGGTCGGTCGCACTGAGTGAGAGGACAAAGATCTACTGTGAAGGCGTGCGGAGCGTCCAGGTCGACGCCGCTGCCGGCTTTGGGTTTCCGGCCCGTACCTCCTGGTCGGCCGGACTGAGTGAGAGGACAAAGATCTGCTGTGAAGGCGTGCGGAGTCTCCGGGGCCGAGAAGGAAGTCGCCCTGCTGGAGTTGCCCGAACCGTCATCTCCCGGGCCCGGTCAGATCCTGGTGACGGTTGAGGCGGCCGGGGTCGGCCCGTGGGACCAACTGCTGAACGGCGCCGGCTGGGACGTGGGGCTGCGCCCCCCGGCGGCGCTGGGAGTGGAGGGCGCGGGCAAGGTGCTGGCCGTCGGCGCGGGTGTCACCGGGTTCGCCGTAGGTGACCGGGTGCTCGCACACGAGGCCCCGCTGCCCGGGGGAAGCGGCTTCTGGGCCGAACGTGTTCTGATCAACGCGGATCACGCGGCAGCCTGCCCACCCGGGCTGGACGCCGTGCACGCGGCGGCACTGCCGGTCAACGGGCTCACCGCGTTGCAGGCCCTGGAGAAGCTGGACCTCAGCCGAGGACAGCGGCTCCTGATCACCAACGGAGGCGGGGCCACCGGAGCCCTGGCCATCCAGCTCGCCGCGGCCAAGGGCATCGAGGTGACCGCGACCGCGTCTGCTGCCGCCGCAGAGCGCCTGCTCGGTCTGGGAGCGATGGAGGTCGTCGACTACCACAACCCGAACTGGTCGGCCGAGGTACGCGGCGGGTTCGACGCCGCCCTCATCATCGCCACCAGCACGGCGGACACCGCCCTGCCTTTGGTGCGGGACAACGGCCGACTGTGCTCCCTGACCTCGGACGCGCCTCCGGAGGAACGAGGCATCACGAGTTGGGACCTCTACGTCGAGCCCAACGCCACGCAGCTTGTCCAGCTGGCGGAGCAGGCCGCCGCGGGAACCTTGAAACTCGCACCGGAACCCCTGCCGCTGAGCGAGGGACCGGCTGCGTTCGCCCGGGTGGTTACCGGACGGGCCGGCGGTAAGAAGATCGTGCTCACCCGAGCATGACCCGACCGGGCATCGCCCGATCCCGATGCTGGGCCACGGTGCCCGCCAGGCGCGATCGAGAAGTCGTCGGGCTGAGGCAGGAAGGTTCACCAGGCCGCAGCCGGTGGAGCGGGTTGCCAAGCCAATTGGGCGTGGGACGTATCCGGTCGGGCATGGTGGCGTCGTAACGACGAGGTCAAAGAGGAGGTTGGCCTCCGTCGCCCGAGCGCGGAGACTCCGCTGCTTTCATTACTGGTCCTTTCGTCAGGTCGGGTCGCCGGGTGGGATCAGTGCCGTGCATGCGGCCGCGATGAGGGCCCCCGATTGGGGAGGCGAGGGTGCCAGGTGGCCATGGTCTACGGCGTCTCCTTATCGCGCTGGTAAGCGGCGAGGAGGAAGAGCCAGATCTCGCTGGCGGTGGGGAAGGGGGCGACCGCGTGCCTGAGCCGTTTGAGTGGGATCTAGCCGGCGACCGCCATGGTGGCCGAGTGCAGCAGCTCGCTGACGCCGGGGCCGACGAAGGTCACTCCGAGGAGGACTTCCCGGTCGAGGTCGACGACCAGCCGGGCGTGGCCCTGGTAGCCGTCGGCGTAGAGGTTGGCGCCCTGGGCGGCGTTGAAGTCGAGGTCGACGGTCTTGATGCGGTATCCGGCGCGCTCCGCCTGTTCGGCGCTCAGGCCCACCGCTGCCGCCTCGGGGTCGGTGAAGAAGACCTGGGCTACGGCGTGCTGGTCGGCGGTGGTGGCGTGGTCGCCCCAGGGTTCGTCGTCCAGCGGGCGGCCGGCGGCGCGGGCGCATCCACGCCCGCCTCTCTCAACCCCTGCGCCACCAGGTCGCGAAGGATTCCATACGGGGGATCAGACGGCGGCGGGCCAGCAGGGCGACCTGGGACCCGAGGCCCTGCCAGAGAGTGGCCATCTCGATGCCGGCTCCGCCGCCACCGATGATGGCGAGCCGGGCGGGCACGGTGCTGGAGTCGGTGCCGTGCCGGTTCGTCCAGGGCCGGCCCTTCTCGATGCCCGGGATGTCGGGCAGATTCGGCAGGCTGCCGGTCGCGATGGCCACTGCATGCCGGGCCGTAAGGGTCTGGCGGGCACCGTCGTCCCGGGTGACGCTGACGCGTCGGGGCCCGTCGAGAAGGCCGTGACCACGGAAGAGGTCGGCACCGATGGACTTGAACCGGGCCGCGCGCACGGAAGCGCCACTGTCCACAGGGGACGAGCAGGCTCTGATAGCCGAGGCGTTCAAGCAAGCGCGCGGCTGGCGCGTCGCTGCCGTGATGCTGGCCGTCATGACCGGCTGGACGCTGCTCACCGTCCCGATCGTGGTCTGGATGTGGCGCGCGGCTGACCGCAAGGGTTACGCCGCCGCCGTCAAGCGCCGCGACAAGCTGGCCGCCCGCCGGGCACGCATGACCGGCCGTTGACCCCCGCACCACACACGAAACCCCCGGCGCCCTCGTTGGCACCGGGGGTTTCGTCGTGTCCGGCCGTCCGGCGCGACCCCCTCGACGGTTCCTCGTGCGTGCGTGCGTGGGCGGGCTGGCGATGGCGTGGTACCCGATGTGAAGGGCGGCTTGCATCCGGTCGCGTGAAGTCAGCCGGTTTCGTCGTGTACCGGATAGTGGATGACGACCGCGCCGCCGGTGGCGTAGTTGGCGACATCGGCGGCCACCTGTTGGCCTTGCGGCGACGCCCGGGCAGCGGTCATAGCCCCGGCGTCAGCGAACTCGGCTTCGAAGACCGCGAAGTACGGCGTCTGCCCCTGCGTCGCCGCCACGTCGAAGCTGTAGCGCCAGGCGAGCAGGCCGGGCAGGCGCGTGACCAGTGGAAGGTGGTTGGTCACGTAGTAGTCGCGGAAATGATCGGGATCGGCAGGCTTCGGATACAGAACCACGAGCTTGTGCATGACAACCTCCGTCCAGTGGCGAGAGATCATAACACCTGCAGATCCCAAGGCCACGAGTGCAATTGGCCTGGTTGCCGTAGATCATCGCGACGTACTTCATCTCGGGTGTCCCCTCGCTCCTGCGCGCCCCGTCGGCGCGCTGTCACCCCTCAGTCGGAGCGGGAAAACGGGTCGTCGACATCCGACGACAACTTTCTTCGAAATCTTTTTTCGCACCGCCATCGAGCAGCCCAAACACGGAAGCGACGCAAGTGATCAACCTACAACCCGGCTCCACACCGGCGTTGACCCGGCGCCCTGGTGAAGAGTCGGCTCAGTCGCAGCCGTCGTCGTCCTCGTCCAGCTCGGGCGCGTCCGGGTCGCGCAGCGGGCGCAGGGCACCGGCGGCCGGGGTGGAGGCGGTGAAGCTGTAGCGGCCGAGCAGGTTCAGGTTGCGGTGCTTGAGCGGGGAGAGCCGGGCGACGTCCTCCTCCCGGATCTCGTGACCCTCGGCTTGGAGTTGGGCGACAGCGGCGTCGACGTAGCGCGTCGTCCAGAGCACAATGGCGTTGAGGACCAGGCCGATCGCGCCGAGCCGAGCTGGTCCTCCATGCCGTCGCGGTACGCCTGGTGGATGGTGCCGCGCTTGCCGTGGCACACGTCCCGGGCCAGCTTGTGGCGGGATTCCTGCACGGTGAGCTGCCGGTTCATCTGCCGGCGGTAGGTGTCGTCGGCCGGGTCGACCACGCGCAGCATGTGCTCGGTCTTGGCGATACGCCCGTACTCCGCGAACGCCGCACCCAGCGGAGTCGGGCGCCCCTCGCGTCCGAACATGCGCAGCAGGTCGTAGGCGCGGACCTGGTTGGTGACCAGGGAGCCGGCGACCTTCAGCATGTCCGGCCAATGCGTGATCACCTTGTTCAGGTTCACGCGGTTGCGGGCCAGGTCCTCCACCGCACCGTACGTGCCCGTCTCGACGCCGGGCATCGTGGCCCGCCAAAACCGCTGGTCATCTAGGTTGCGGAACCCCGGGCTGAAGTTGTAGCCGAGGATCTTGAACAGGCCGAACACCATGTCGGAGTACGAGGCGTTGTCGGTCGCCACCATCTCCGGCTTCACCCCGCCGTCCAGGTTCAGCAGCGCGTCAAGGATGTGCAGGGAGTCGCGCGGGGGGCCGGGGACGACCATCTGCCCGATGCCCGCGACCTGGTCGTTGACGGCGTTGAGCCAGGTGATGCCCCGCTTGAACCCGAAGTGCTTCGGCGACGGCGCCGCACTGACCGTGCGGACGGGGACGACGAACCGCAGCCCGTCCACCGAGGCGAGTAGGCACTCGCCCCAGAACTGCACGATGGGCACCTCGGCCTGGGCGGCGATAAGCCGCGCGTTCGCCGCGACGATCGTGTCGGCGCGCAGGTAGTAGTGGTCGACGTGCACGAGCCGGGCCCGGGTCAGGGCCTCGTAGCCGGGGTTCACCACCGGGGACAAGCCGATGTTGCACGCCTCCGACACCAGCAGCGCGACCACCGAGGTGGACAGGTCCTTCATCCGGGTCGTGCGGTCCCCGAGGTGCACGAAGGCGTCGAGGAAGCCGGTCCAGGCGTTCACCTCGAACAGCAGGTCCGGCAGGTCGATCTTCGGAAGCATCTTCTCGACCCGCCCCCGCAGCCAGGTCAGGGACTTCGGTTCGCCGAGCGCGCCGAGCTTGTCCACGTTCGGCTTCACCCGCCCGTCGTCCTGCACCTCGATGGAGACCTTCGCCGCCGGCCCCGCCTCTTCCAGGCGCTCGGCGAGCTGCTTCCATCCGGCGTCCAGGCCTCGCACCAGCTCCGCCAAGTGCTCCTCGACAGGCATGTCCAGGCTCAGCCCGGCCAGCACGTCCTCCTCGACCGCGTCCCAGTCGGGCCCGTCCAGCAGACGGGCGCGCGGGTTGGACCAGCAGTGCGAGGGCGAGGCGAACACGTCGCGGCTGTTCAGGGCCCGGTGCAGCTGCTCCAGCACGCACACCACGTACGCGTCCCGGTCCACAGCACCCTGCGGCAGATCCGGGTTGGCGTACACCGCCTTACGCCACGCCGGCGGCACGAGCTTGTCGTCCACCTCGCGCGGCAGTAGCGGCTTGACGCCCACCTTCCGCCGCGCCAGCGCCGGCAGGCCGCGGACCCCGGCCAGGACCCGTTTGACGGCGCTCGCCGCGTCCAGCGCCTTCGACTCGCCCAGCAGCCCAAGGAACGGGCGAACCGTGGCGTACCGGGTGGCCAGCGTGGCCCGCAGGGCGATCTCCGCCGAGTCCTCGTCCTCGGGCACCAGCGAGACCACCGTGGCGGCCGCCGTCAGCACGGCGGCCCGCGGGACGACTTCCTCTACCGCTGCCCACAGCGCGGACACGTCCAGGTCCGTGCCGTGCTCCTCGATCAGCTCCAGCTCCTGGAACAGCACCTTCGCCGCCCGCGCGAGCGTGCGCGACGCCTTCTCCAGCTGCGGCAGCGTGGACAGCCGCTCCTTCTCCGTCTTCCGCTTCGCCGTGCCCAGCAGCCGGGTGGCCATGAGGGCTGGAACAGGTCCAGGGCCTCGTCAATCGCCTTCGCCTCCAGGTGTCGCATCACCGCGGTGAGCATCGCCGTGCGCTTGGGCTCCGCCGCCCGCTCCAGCAGCGGCGCCTTCGACCCCAGCGCGTACCGCGCCAGCGCCGCCATCCGGTTCGGCGGAATCTGCGACAGCTTCAGCCGACCGAGCTGGAACGCACCGATCTCGTCCACCCGCTCCAGCGCGCGGGCGAACGCGGTGCCCGTCGTCCGCGTCGGCGGCCGGCTCAGCCGCTCCAGCTCCGAGAACCGCGAGCCCTTCGGCGTCTTCAGCGTCGCCACCAGGTCACCGGGCAGGGCCAGGTCCGCCCGCCGCGCGGCCCCCGCGACCGTGGCGTGCAGCCGCTTCTCCGCGACCTTCCGCGCCTCCGACACCTGCCGGGCCAGCACCGACACCCCGGGCAGCAGCACCCGGTGACGGCGCAGCCAGCCCACCGCCTGGTTGAACAGCGCCACCGGCCCCTCGGCGTGCGTCCGTCGCGGTCGACGTCGTCCAGGAAGAAGAACCGCTCCAGCTCGGGGCGGGTCGGTTCCCCGGCGAACTTCCCGTACGCCTCGGCCTGCTCATCAGTCAGAAACTCCACCGGCACGAGGCAGACCGTAGCCAGCCCGGGAACCCTCCCGGCGATCTTTCCGCGAACCCCAGCGGAGCCCCCCGACCAGCGTGCTAGCCGACCATGATCAATCTCAGCGCCAACCGCTGTACCGATGTTCCCCGAGGCCGTTGCCGGACCGGGGCCGGGATCGCGCCCCCGCTCAGCGCGCCGGACAGGGCGAGCCTCCTTGACCAGGGCCGGGCTGTTGGCCATGACCATGGCCACGTTCGGGACGGCGCCAAGCGAAGCCGGTCAGGGACACATCAGGCCGCTCCTGCCATCCTCATTCACGTGAACAGCCCAGGGACGCCACCGAGGGCCGGGAAAAGGAGAGGTGTCCGGAGTGGTTGATCGGGGACCGGCGAGCACGCCCCAGAAGGCGGTACGTAACCATTTATCCGATTCGCCGTCGTGTGTGAATGAGGCGCAGTGATCAATTGCCTGGGGTTAGCCGATACCGGGTGCCGAGCAACGGAACTCAGTGGGCGGGAACCGGCTCGGACGGCGGCTGCCAATCCCGCCTGATCAGCCCGTAGACCCACGAGTCAGAGACCTCACCGTTGACGACGCAGTCTTCCCGCAACGTCCCTTCACGCACGAAGCCGAGCTTCTCCAACACGCGGGCAGAAGCCACGTTGCGCGTATCGGTCTCAGCTTGGACGCGATTTAGGTCCAGCGTGTCGAATGCCCACCGCAGCAGAGCGCGCGCGGCCTCGGTCGCGTAGCCGTGGCCCCACACTGCATCGTCGAAGCAGTAGCCAAGCGACGCGCTGCGGTAGTCCGGATTCCACCTGTTCACGCTGCACCAGCCGATGAACGCCCCGTCGGAGACACGATCTACGGCCAGCCGCGCCCCGGTGCCCTCCTGTGCCATCTGCCGGCAAACCGTGATGAACTTCTCGGCGCGTACTCGTTCGCTCCACGGTGGCGCGTCCCAGTAGCGCAACACGTAGGCGCTGCTGTGCAGTGCGAATAGGTCGTCCGCATCCGCGTCTTCGAAGGCACGCAGTCGAAGGCGAGCGGTGTGCAACGAGCGGGTGGGCAGCGACGTCCTCACCTTCCCTCCCCTGATCGGTGGCCGATCAATCAAACTTTCGTTGCGGGTCACTCGCAACGGGTTTTCTCGGCGGGCTGGCAGAACAACGTGTCCGCTCACCAGGGCGGCGCCCGAGGCCTGGTCCACGGTGACGGCGAGCCACCAGGCCTCCGCATCGTGCACGATGCGAGCTTCAGTTCCGTCCCCGCCTGGCACGATCCGGACGCTTGCGGACCAGTCCAGGATGCATCCGGCAAGGAAGCTCAGCGACCTCGCGGCCTTGGCCGTGAGGTAGTAGTTGTCCTGCAGCACCCGCTTTGCAGTGCGCCGCGGTACGACCACCACCAGCCGCGGGGCGGCCAGGATGCTCGTCCTGCAACCAACCGCCGAGCGCAGCCAGTTGGAGCTGTGGAGACTGAGCCAGTCCAGGGGTTTCCCTCCCGGACGGGTCGGTGCGATGGGCCGACCGGGTCAGCCGGCCGCGGCTTGCTGGGCTTGTGCCTTGGTGTGTGCGAGCCGGTAGGACTCGGTGCCGGTCTGGATGATCGCACCGTTGAAGGTGAGGCGGTCGACGATCGCCGCGGAGAGCCGGGGGTCGGCGAATGTCTTCCTCCCGCCGCGGAAGGACTCTTTGGAGGCGATCGCGACGCTGTTCTTTTCCTCCCGCTCGGTCAGCACCTGGAACAGAGCTCAGCGCCGCGCCGGTCGAGTCGCATGTAGCCGAGTTCGTCGATGCAGAGCAGGTCGACGCGGCCGTAGCGGGCGATCGCCTTCGACAGCTGCTTCTCGTCGGCGGCCTCGACCAGTTCGTTGACGAGCTTGGTGGCCGGCACGCAGCGGACCCGGACTGCATGGCGGCCTCGGCGCACAGGGCCTGTCGCGAAAGTGCAGGTCGCAGCTACTCATTGAGACGGCGGCTGTTGACGGGCCACTCCATCCGCCACCTGTACGACGAGAGGGGTGTGCCGCTGGACAACCGACAGCTCTAGGGGGTTGGCATCCCGAATAGGAGGAAGCTCACCAGTATGTACATCGGAATGGCCAGGACCACGGCCAGCCCGGCAAGGCAGCCCCAGACAGTCAGTCGGGCACTGGTTCTCGCGTAGTCATTGCTCTTCGGCACGCCCATATCCAACAGTGAGAAACACCGACTCTCTACCCTAAGAGGCAGGTAGCCCTAGGACTTCCATGTGAAAGTGCAGGTCACAGCCACTCATTGAGAGCTGCGATCAGCACGGTCGCTTCGTAGCGAACGCCGAGCTTGTCGTGCCTGGTGGCCACGGCCCGGTGACGCTTGAGGCGATTGATCCCGCACTCAACCGCGTGCCGCTGCTTGTAGTCGTCCTGGTCGAACTTCGCTGGACGCCCGCCGCGGGGACCCGCGCTTCTGTCGGTTACGGACGCGGTCTGCGGGTACCGGGATGGTTGCCTTGATCCCGCGTCTACGCAGGTAGGATCGGTTGCGGCGGGAGTCGTACGCCTTGTCGGCCCGCACCCGGTCCGGCCGTTTGCGGGGCCGTCCGCGTCCGGGCCGGTGCACTCGGATTGCTTCCAAGACCGGCTCGAACTGCGATAGACGACGGGCGCCTGTCCGGCCGCGACCTTCTGAGCGGCGGAATGGCAGCCGGCCATGTCACCTTCCAGGCTTGCTCCCTGGGACGAGTCGTGCTGTCGGCCAGCGACGACCAGTGGGGACCGGCCCGGGCCGCGCTACTCGCCGGAGCCGACAGCGTCCTGGCCCCGATGTGGGACGTGGATCCGCACTCCTCGACAGAACTGATCACACGGTTCTACGACTCCTATCTTCTGCGCGGCGGCTTGTCCAAAGCGCAAGCCTTCACCCAGGCACAACGCGACATGTACCGGGCAACCGAAGGAACGAGCGCCTGGCGGCATCCCTACCACTGGGCCGCCTTCAAACTGACGGGAGTCTGACTTGACAGCCCTGGAGACCACCCTCGCCACTCTCAGCGAAGCCCAACTGGCGCAAGTCCTACAGCAACTGTTCAGCCACTTCGACGACAGCGAGGTCCCCGCCGTCACACCGGACGAGATCGACGCTCAGATCAGAGCCGACCGCGCCTACCTCAGCGAGCTGACGGCCGGTGCCGACAGCCCTCCCGGCTCTCCCGACGTCCGCGCCCTCATCGCCGGGCTGGCCGAAGCCGTCCCCGAGACCCAGTCGGTGATCGAGGAGGCCGTCGCCAGGGCTACGTCCTCGAAGACCCTCCCGATCGACCCCGACACAGCGATAACCGTCCTCGCGATCGCCACCTCGGCGGCGATCATCCGACCCAAGTTCACCTTCAGGCGCACCACGAAAAAGGACTCCACGGACCTGGACATCAACCTCGACGTCCGAGGCACAAGGGGCTTGGAGCGTGTCCTCAGCCTCATCACACAGTTCCTGAACACGCGTTCTTGAGTAAGAGCAGGTCCCCCATCGCGGCGAGGGGCGGACGTAGGCGCCTCAGCCGAGACGGTCGTGTCGATCTTGGCCGGTTCGGCCGGGTCGTGGGCTCGAGTCAAGCCGGCGCCCGTCACGAATGTCACCGCAGGCGCGCCAAGGAGACCGGAGGGCTTGCGGCTGCCGCGCCCGCCGGGGTAGTTCCTGACGGGCTGCCCCGCGATTGATCTTGGGGCCGGCTGGCCTGGGAGTTCGGTGGGCTGGTCCAGCAATCGCAGGACGGCCCGTTACTCGTACCGGTACTTCAGCGAGTCCGCCTCCGCCTGCTCGATGTCCGCGATCGTCAGCTCCGGCATGCGCAGCTGGGCCAGCGTCACCTCGGCCGAGGTCGGCTGGGCGTCCGCCGACAGCCACTGCTCCGGCTTCCAGGCCGCGCTGCGCAGGAGGGCCTTGGGGCAGTGCGGGTAGACCTCCTCGATCCCCAGCACCAGCGCACTGGCCGGCGGCTTGCCCACGGCGGTCAGCTGCGACAGCAGCTCCGGGCGTGTGGAGACGCAGGCCCGGCCGTTCACCCTGAGTGTCGTGGTGCGCCCCGGTATGACGAACAGCAGCCCGGCCCGTCCGGTGGCGACGACGTTCTGCAGAGTGTCCAGACGCTTGTTGCCGGTCGCGTCCGGTATCGCCACCGTCCGTGCGTCCAGGACGGCAACGAACCCGGCGGGACCGCCGCGCGGGGAAACGTCACAGTTGCCCTCGGCGTCCGCGCTGGCGACCAGGACCAGCGATGAGCAGCCGATCAACCGCTGGGTCTGCTCGGTGAGTTCGGTCATCTGCTTGCGCACGGCCGCGTCGCCGGGGAGTTCGTAGGCCCGGCGCAACGCCTCCTGGTCGCGCACGGCATCGAGGCGGAGCGAGTCGAATGCACTGCTGCCAAGGGATGTCGTCATGCCTCCGACCCTAGCTTGATCTTTAACGGCCGACGTCGAATGGTGCCTCGAACTTGACCACTCGGTTCGGTAACCGCCATACGCCAAAGCGGCCTTCGTCTGAACACGTACTCCGACCAAGGAACGCACACGTCCAGCACGAAGGCCGTGAAGATGTGATGTGTCCCGGCTTGTGTGGAGTCGAGTTGCTGAAATCCAGGCGATTGAGGGGGTTGTCCTCAGTTCGAACTCGATGGGTGTGAGCATGCCGAGGGCGGAGTGTCGGCGTTGCCTGTTGTGGAAGATTTCGAGGTATTCGAAGATCGCGTTGGCCAGTTGCAGCCGGGTGCGCCGTCTAGGACGGTTGAGCAGCTCGGTCTGCATCCGGCCCCAGAATGATTCGATCACGGCGTTGTCCTAGCAGTCCCCGATCGTGCCCATAGAGGGGACCAGGCCGGAGGCTCGGGCGCGTTCGGTGAATGCCCAGGACGTGAACTGGACACCGTGGTCCAAGTGGATCACGGTCCCAGCTGCCGGTCGGCGGTTGCTGATCGCCATGTTCAGGGCGTTGGTGACGAGGGCGGAGGTCTGGGTGGAGTCGATGGACCAGCCGACGACCCGGCGCGAGTGGGTGGCACATCTGTCGCACGATCAGCGGCCGGTGGACCAGGAGACTGACGATGTGCGACCCGACCGCCGCCCACGCCGGTCCTCGCCCAGGACGACAAGGCGGAGGCATTCTTCATCGAGCCGCTCACCTACATGCCAGTCCTGCGCACCTTCGGCAATGACGGCAAGCCGCTGTGGAGGTTCTACGCTCCGCCGTCCCTCCCGGCCGGCGGCGCGGAACTCGCCTCGGTCGTGCTGCACCACACCCTGTGGGTCACTACCAGCGAGCCGCCTGGCTGGCCGAACTGGAGGGCCGGCCCACGATCCTCGAACTCGCCGACGGCTTCGTCATGGAGATGCCCCAGGGACCCGCACGAGCCGGCCGTAGCTTCCCCGGGTGGCTGGCCCGCTACCCGCGCGCCTGAGGTGTCGTCCCACTCTTCTCACCGGTTGGTCAGGGTGCGGGAGGCAGCTGCGGTGGCGGGGGCTGGGAGGCGGCATTCGTCGCGTTGTTCGAGGCGCGGGACAGAAGCTTCATGTCGTCGGGGTCGCTCCGGTGCAGGACGAAGACCTTCGCGAGCGCGAGCAGACTCGGGCCGCACAGGATGACGGACAACCAGGGAGCCGAGTCGACGACCGTGATGCCCCCGCCCAGAAGAGTGATGGAGATGACGGCGCCGACGCTCACGTTCACCACATGCCGACGGTGGCGCAGCCGCTCAGTCTGCGCGGCGGCTTGGATGCGCTCCTTCTCCAACTCGTGATTCAGCTCAAGCCGGAGCACGTTCTCCCGCGATCTCAGAGCCCGCTCGGCCTTGATGGTCGCAAGGGCCGACCGGAGTACTTCCGGGGGTGCGTCGAACCACTGTGCGACAAGCCGATGTGCCTCGGCCGCCAGGCTGTCGTCTTGGAGCGACTCAGGCTGCTGGGGCTGCGGGGCGGGGAGGGATCCCGCATCGTCCATGGTCACGCCCGGGTCCCTCCGCCGCCGCTGTTGATGGGTTCGTAGTCATCGCTGCCGGCCGCTTCCGGAGGCAGCCCGAGTTCCAGGAACAGTGCAACGAGGTCGTTGTTGACGACTTCCCGGGCCTCTCTGGCGAGGCGCCGTGCCTCGTCCGGGTCCAGCACGTGAGCCTGACCGGACGTACTCGGTTCGGCCCCTTCCAGCTCATGCGACGCGTCGTCGAGGATCCTGGCCACAAGGGCGGCGTGAGAGGCCAGTAGATCTTCGGTCGACGGCGCACCACGGGCTTCCTCGTCCTCCGGCAGGGCCGATCCGGGGGACGAGCCCGCCAGGGCGTCATCAGCTGGGGGGAGGTTTTCCCGCACGTGCCGCGACACCGGATCCCGGACGAAGGTCCGGCTCAGGCTGTCCTGGAGCCGGGCGTGACGGAACTGGTACACGGCACCGGCCTGGCGCAGGACGCCTCGGCAGCGAGCGTCGTCGAGAAACGCGATCAGTGCCCAGGGCAGTCGCCCGGTGAGCGGCAACCAGACGCGCGCCAAGGCGACCCACTGTCCCCAGGCCGTCGAGCTGAACCAGTACCCGAGTGCGAGCCCGAAGGCCATCTGGAGCCCGGCCGTGAGGCCGGCCCCGGATCCCGTCGTGAACAGGTCGACGAAACCGGCCACAACCCCGAACACCGGTCCCCAGGCGAGCAGGGGTATGAGGACATACCGACGGTTCGTCCTCAGCAGGTCGGCCGGACCGGCGGCGGACCGGATGTCGATCGGGGCCTCCAGCAAGGCCGTGAGCCCGGACAACAGCCCGGTCCCGAGCGCGGCTTCCGACGTGAACACGAGCGCGTTGCCGAGCCAGTCGTCGAGTCCGAGTCCCGCGGGCGCGAACCAGTCCAGGAGCACCGGCACCAGAGCTGCCAGGAGCCCGAGGACGAGTCCGAGCGTGAACCTGGGAAGGAACCTCAGGCGTGCCCTTCTTGGGCCTCCGCGGATCCGGGCACGTAGGCGTGTGGGTACCGCCACTCTCCGAGCACCGATCGTCCCGTACAGGATCCCGGATCCGAGCCCGGCCACGCACCCGCTGAGGAGTCCGGCCACGAGCCCGCGCTCAAGGACGTACCCGAACCCGTGCGATGTCGCGATCAAGTCCATGAACACAGTCCCGAGCCCAGTGGTCACCCCGACGACCAGGGCGGTCAGGAGCCCGATCACACACAGGCGGGAGAGACGACTCAGGGTGGTGCCCAGGTGCCACCAGGCCAGGTCGGGGGTTTCGCGCTGCTCGAGGTGACGGGCGAGGTGGCCGAGCCAGTGCCGGGCGCGCTCCGGGGCGAAGCCGCGGCGGGGCCGGCCACTCCGGTCCTGCACGGGCCGACTGTGGTAGGCGGCGTCGATGAAACCGTCCAGAAAGTGGTCTTCCAGCGCCTCCGGGCTGCCGAAGCGCTCGGTGTCGAGGAGCGTGGCTGGATCGTGGCCGGGGGTGTCGCTGTAGATGGTGCGGGCGAGCGAGACCATCAGTGGGGTCGTCAGGACGGTGGCGAGCGGGGACGAGGGTTGTTCGTGCAGTGCCGTCAGTACGACGGTCCAGGCCGTCTCGGCGGGGTTCGCCCTGCTGGTCCTGGGGCTGCTCCAGGTCAGGTAGGCGGCCACGTCGTCGAGGGTGAGGTCGGTGAGTTCGATCACGGCGGCGGCGGCAAGTACGTCGGCCTCGGCGACTGCGGCGGCGTATTCGGCGGGGCGGCTGGTGAGCACCAGGGGGAGCGTGGTGGCGTTGAGGGTTTTCAGCGCGGGGCCGTGCAGGCCGTCGGCCATCTCGTCGAAGCCTTCCAGCACCGGGAGTATGCAGCCGGACTCGACCAGCGCGGAGGCCACGCTCACTGCACCGGAACTTCGGGAGGCCAGAGCGGGATAATCGCGTATCAGCTGGTCGGTCAGCCAGTGGTGCAGGGTGTGGGTCGTGGGGTCCCAGGCGCCGATGCTGAAGATGACCGGAACGGGTTCCGTGGGTTCGAGTGCTGCCAGGTGTTCGAGGACGAAGCGCAGGGCCAGGGTCGTCTTCCCCGAGCCGGGCCTGCCCAGGATCACCATCCTCCTCGATGGAACACGTCGGTAGGTCTCGACGATGTCGACCAGTCGGCCGGACAGGTCAAGGGGGGTGGCCGTGGCGTTCGCGCCGAGTCGGCGGATGGCGGACCAGTGGTCGCTCAGCTCATCGGGGGCTGTCCGCCAGCGGACCGGCATCGGGAACGGATCCTGGATGTGTCGCCGTGCGTCCTCGTGCCGCCAGCGGGCGGCCACCGCCCTCGCGAGGTGCCGGGCCGCGTCCGACAGGTCGTCGCTCTCCGCGGTGGAGTCGTCCCGCAGGTCGACGGTCAGATCCTCGTCGGCGGCGGCACTGAGCAGCGTCTCGCGTTCCTCGGGCTGTAGCGCCAGCGCCTCGGCCAGCGCCTGAACCGTGGCCAGACGCGGATTGAAGCGCAGGCCGGTCTCCAAGCCGTGGATGGTGCGCACGCTCAGCCCGGAACGCTCCGCCAGCTCCTCCTGGGTCATCCCCGCCCGGGCGCGCAACCGCCTCAGCACCGCACTGAACTCACTGGCCACGGTGATGATCCTTCCCCTCGGGGGACATCGTCATTTCACAGGTGCCGGCTACACGTCAACTCTCCAGCCCTACCGGCCAGTAGAGCGTTACACACGGAAAACACCGTGCTTCTGCTGAGGCTTCGGCGGTACCACGATGGCCGTGATCTGGAAGGGCTTGAGCATCTCGTCTCCCGGCCCGCGCTTCGGACTTCGAGCGCGTGCTGACAGTCTCTTGTTCCCTGCCAGGGCCCTGACGGCTGATCACGCCGCAAGTTGCGCGAGGCGGCAGGGGGATGCTGCGTTCTCCATGACCGGTGCGGCTGTCCGGACGGCCTGATCAGATCGTCGTAACCGTCGGGCACAGATCAGCGACACATCAGTCCCCTGTCAGGGAGCCGTGTCACTCTCTTTCACGTGAACGGTTCAGGACGCCACCGGGACCGAGAACAAGGAGAGGTGCCCGGAGTGGTTGATCGGGGACCAGCGAGCACGCCTCAAGGTCGGACCCCCACGGGGTCCACGCAGGTTCGAATCCTGCCCTCTCCGCCCCACACAGCCCGCGCTCACCGACGAACTGCCCGGTGAGTGCGGGCTGATGTCGCAGGCGGTCAGTTCGTGCAGATGCCGAGCATCGAGGACAGCGCTGCCTGCTCCTTGTCGGTGGTGGTCAGCTTTCAGATCGACTTTGATGTGCGTGTAATACTTGGAATACGTGCACCAGAAGCCGTGGTTCGTGGGCTTCCAGTCGGCCGGACCGCTGTCGGACGTCGAGGAGTTCGCCGACTCCGACGCCATGAGCAGCTGTGGGTCTTTCAGGTCGTTGCCGAAGGCCTTGCGCTGATCCGCGGTCCACCAGGCCGGAAACCGCCCGGCTGAATCCGCGCTCGCCGACAGCAACTGGTCACCGCGCTGCCTGACAGGCCCAGGCGCCCGCCCAGACTGACCACCGGCTCGCTGGGGGCTCAGCTGCGCGAAGAATGACCCGCCCGTGGCCAGCCAGGTGATCACCGCAACGCGCCACCTGGTCGACCTCGGACCGGTTCGAGGCAGCCGATACCGCGATCAGCGCCCGGTCGCGTCTGCCTGCGTCCGAGCGCCTCCGGTTAAGGCGGCGACGGCGCGCATCTGGTCAGCGGACCGTCGCCGACGGGACACTGTGCGCATGGACGGCGCGGGCCAGTCAGGTGGGGCGGACCAGACAGAGTGGGAGCTGCCGCCCGGCGTGGCGCTGTCGCTGCCCGCGACGCGCAGGGCATTGCGTCGCTACGCGGTCCGGTCCGCGGGAATGGCTCTCGCGGGGCTCGGGACTGTGGTGGCAGGTGTGCTGGCCCTGGCTTTTTCCGGACGAGCGGCACAGTCGGCTCTGGTCCACGACGTGCTGATCGCACCCGTCGGTCTGGGCTTGGTTGCGGCTAGCGGCGGGCTGGCGGGCCTGGGCAACGTCCCGCGCATGCGTCGCCTGGCGGCTCGGTATCCCTGGCGTGTGTGGGACGGTACGTATCAGGTACTGCCGCTGGGGGTCGGTCAGCCGGCTCTCCTGCCCGCACGGGAAGGCGGGCGGGTGATGTCGGTGGTCGCCTGGCGCTGGAACTGGAGCGTGCTGGGCCCGCAGCGGGGGCCGGTCTGGTATGCCGGCGATCCCCTGCGCGGTCCCGCCTTGGCCGCGCCGCCGGGCGAAGCCGTTGTCCTATGGGCGCGGCCCGTACGGGTGTTGCGACGCCGGATGCAGCGCCTGGCCGACAGGCAGCCGCCCCCGACGCCCTGACCGGCTCTCCACCTCACAGCGTGTCCCAGAGGGATCTACGGGATGATTTTCCGTAGTGGTCGGGGGCCTTGGCGGACGGCGGATCGGCCTCGGGTGAGTCGGCGGAGTATCACGTCGGTCATGGCCAGCGGATCATGCTTTAGGAGTGTGCCGGATTGCGTTCGTAGTCGCAGACCAGACGACGGCGCACGGTGATCCACGCGAACGTACGCTCTACCGCCCAGCGCTTGGGCTGGACCTTGAAGGCGCGCTGTCCGGGGTCCTTGCGGACGATGTCCGAGGCTCGGTGCAAGACAGCCGCGGACCACCCAACGAGCCTGCCCGCGAAGCCCTGGTCGGCCCAGATCCTGGTCACACTCGGGTGGTCCAGCCGGGTGCACAGCAGGGAGCGCCTGGCGCCGTCGCGATCCTGGACTCTTGCTGCCAGCACGTGCGCGGTCAGAAGGAGGCCGAGAGTGTCGGTGACGATGAACCGCTTGCGATCCTTGATCTTCTTGCCCGCGTCGAAGCCGCTCGTGGACTTCGGGGCGGTGTCCGCAGCGCGCACCGCCTGCGAGTCGACCAGGCCGGCGGACGGCTCGGGGGCACGGCCGTCAGCATGACGGACCTTTACCCGCAGCGCGTCACGGACACGCTCGAGGAGCCCGTTGTCGTGCAACCACGTGAAGTACCAGTACACCGTCGGCCAGGGCGTTCTGTGCAATCAACGATGTCAAGCCGTGTGCTTGTGCATGACATCCAGGTAGTGCCGGTCGCGGTGTGGGACGTGGTTGTCCCGGCCCGGGAGGCTGAAGACCGCGCAGACGTGGGCGGGCTGGGTGAGGATGCTCGACTGCTGACCGAAGGTGAGGCCGCTGTTGACCTCATGCAGGCAGCCTGCGATGTCGAGAGCTGTGATGAGTTCTTCGCGCAGAATCGTGGCCTCGTAGGTCTCGGACTCGGGCAGGACGAGAGGTGGGAGCTTCGTGGTCGAGCCGGGCCAGAGATCGATCCAGAGGCCGCTGACCCGCCGCTGGGTGACAACCAGCCTCAGTCCGTCCCAGGAGTAGGGGTAGCCGTCAATGTCGGGTCCCTTCATGAGGATGGCCGGGTGCGGACGCCCCGGGCCGAGAAGATCTTCGGCCTCGGCCAAGGGCATCCCGCAGCGAAGCGGTCCGATCCGGCCGGTGCGGGCGAAGTCGACAAGCACGTCCATCAAGGTCACGACAGTGACTGTGGCACTCTCGGGAGCCTCTTCGCACTCCCATATCGGCGCCGCGTTGAGCCCGGCCCGCTCTGGCGGACTTCAACGAGCAGCAGAACGCGAGCCGTCGTCGGGGCATCGAATGGCTCCTACGTCAATCAGGCTGCCTGCGTGAGGTCTGCTTGCTCGGTGCCGGTCTGGGCGTCGCGGAGCAGTGCTCGGTAGACCACGTCCCACAGTCGGCACCGGAGGGCGCGTACGGCTTCGGTGTCGGTGTTCCCGGCCTCTCGTCGGCGCTGCAGGTAGGTGCGGGCGTCTGGGTGATAGTGCGCCTGCGTGACGGTGATCCGGTGCAGGGCGGCGTTGAGTTGGCGATTGCCGGTCCGGCAGAGTCGATGGCGTGTGCGGCTACCCGACCATGCGGGGAGCGGTGCGGTGCCGTTGTGGCGGGCGTAGGCGCTCTTGGACCGGAACCGGCGGATGTCGGCCGTCTCTGCGAGGATCTTCGCCGCATTGAGAATGCCGCAGCCGGGGATGGCCGGCAGACTGGGTGCGGCCTCGGTGACCAGGTCGCTGATCTCCGCTTCGAAGGAGCAGATCTGGGCGGTGAGCCGACAGCACTGCTCCAGCAGGCAGCGGGCCAGGCGGGCTACGGTTCCGTCCCGAACGGCCAGCTCCTTGGCGAGCGCCTGGAGGTGTTTGGTGCGGATGAGGCAACGGGCCGGCGGTGCTCCGGCCGAGGGGCCGGTCCGCTTCCCCACGGCAAGGGACGCTCACCGCTCTGGAGGGCTGATCGGCCAACCTGCCGGACCCGCGCTGCGAACCGCCAGCCGCTGGATGGACATCGCCGACAGCTGGTACGAATCTCGGTCGCTTTGGGCCGACCCCATCCTCGGCATACCCCTCCTGACACGTGGTGACTGGCGGTACGGTCTGACGCAGGACCAGTACGGGTGGAGGGGGGCTTGTGACGGGGATCGAGCTGGTGGTCGGGTACTTGGCTGCGTGGGCGGTGCGTAAGGGTCACCGGGTGGCTGGCCGGGTGGACCAGGAGGTCGACCAGGCGCTTGATGCCGGTATGGACCGCCTGCACGAGGTGGTCGCGAGCAAGCTCGGCGGCAATCCTGCGCTGGAACGGATGTCCCTGGAGGCCCAGTCCGGGCAGGAGCCTTCGGAGCAGGCACGTCAGCGCGTCAAGCTCGCACTCGAAGACGCCACCGATGACGACCCCGACTTCGCCCAGGCCTTGCAAGCCGCTGTCGACCAGCTGGAAGAACTGACACAGCAGGGCAGCGCGGTCATCGCCACTGGGGACGGGGCGAGCGCGGTCGGCGGTAACGTCTCCATCCGTGCCCACCGTGGTTCGGCCGCGGCTTGGACCATGGGCGACGTGTCTATCGGGACGCCGCCGGACCCTCAGCAGCCGGGCCTGCGGCACCACTGAGCGGGACCGGCGCCCCCTCCCTCCATACGCCAGCACCTTCGTCCGCGGCTGAGGTCATCTTCGCCGACCGCGGCAGTATGGCTTTCGGTCACGCCGATGAGGTCCGCTTCTACGCTGCCGCACGGGTGAGGGCGTCTTGGCCGCATCAGGTCGGGGTGATTCCGCCACGCGCGCAGTGGTTCCAGGACCGGGCGGAGATGACGCAGCTGGCCGGGCTCCTAGCCGGTGGCGGGACCGTCGTCGTGGAATCCGCCCAGCCTGCCCCGGCGGGTGGGGTACTGGCGGGGATGGGCGGAGTCGGCAAGACCCAACTCGCGGCCGCCCACGCCCGTTCCGCCTGGAGCAAAGGCGACCTGGACGTGCTGGTGTGGGTCACCGCCAGTTCCCGCAGCTCGGTTGTCGCCGGCTATGCCCAGGCCGCCGCCACACTCCTGGCCGCCGATGCAAACGATGCCGAGGGCGCCGCGCGGGAGTTCTTGGCCTGGCTGGAACCGAAGCCGGACGAGCAGCGGTGCCGGTGGCTGGTGGTGTTGGACGACGTCACCGACCCCGTCGACATGACGGGGCTGTGGCCGCCGGCCAGCCTCAGCGGGTTCACCTTGGCCACCACCCGCCGCAAGGACGCCGCCTTGACCGGCGACGGCCGGCGGCTGATCACAGTAGGTCTGTTCACCCCCGACCAAGCCCTGGCCTACCTCACCCGCGCCCTGGCCGCCCACGGCCTCGCCGAACCCGAGCAACAGCTTGCCGCCCTCGCCGACGAGCTCGGCCACCTGCCCCTCGCGCTCTCCCAGGCCGCCGCCTATCTGATCGACACTGGTCTCGGCTGCTCCGCCTACCTGGACCTGCTCGCCGACCGCACCCGCACCCTCGCCGACGCTGCCCCCGACGCCCTGCCCGACGACCAGCATCACACCGTCGCCGCCGCCTGGAGCCTGTCCATCGACCGCGCCGACACCCTTCGCCCACCCGGCCTGGCCCGCCCCCTTCTCCAACTCGCCGCCCTCCTCAACGCCGGCGGCATCCCCAAGACAGTCCTGGCCAGCCCACCCGTCCTCGCCCATCTGACTCAGGCCGCCGGATCCGACGTCACCCCGGAGGAAGTGAACCTGGCCCTTTCCGCACTGCGGAGACTGAGCCTGATCGAGCTCAGTTCCGACGCTGCTCATCAGGAGGTGCGGGTCCACCAACTCATCCAACGTGCTGTCCGTGACACCCTCACACCAGCCGAAAGGGAGCATCGTGCGCGTTCTGTCGCCGACGCGCTCCTGACCTCTTGGCCCGACCCGGAACGCGATACGGCACTGGCGGCGGCACTGCGCGCCAACACCACCGCGCTCTTCTCCACGACGCATGACGGCCTCCTCCAGCCCGACACCCACGCCGTACTGTTCCGCGCGGGCAACAGTCTCGGAGACTCCGGACAGGTGACCGCCGCCTGCGATTACTTCACTCGGCTGCACGCCCACGTGCGAGAACACCGCGGCGCGGACCACCCTGACACTCTGGCCACCCGGAGCAACCTTGCGGACTGGCGGGGCGAGGCCGGGGACCCGGCCGGCGCCGCCGCGGCGCTCGTTGTGCTACTCCAGGACCGCCTGCGCGTCCTGGGCCCCGACCACCCCAGCACCCTGAACACCCGCAACAACCTCGCCTTCTGGCGGGCTGAGGCCGGAGACCCGGCCGGCGCCGCCGCGGCGCTCGTTGTGCTACTCCAGGACCGCCTGCGCGTCCTCGGCCCCGACCACCCCAACACCCTGACCACCCGCAACAACATCGCAGGATGGCGGGGGCAAGCCGGGGACCCGGCGGGCGCCGCCACCGCCTACGCCGAACTGCTCCAAGACCAGCTTCGCGTCCTGGGCCCCGACCACCCCAACACCCTGAACACCCGCAACAACCTCGCCTTCTGGCGGAGTGAGGCCGGGGATCCAGCTGGCGTCGCCACCGCCTATGATCACCTGCTTCAGGACTCCCTGCGGGTTCTGGGCCCCGACCACCCCGACACTTTGGACACCCGCAGCAACATCGCAGGATGGCAAGGGCGGGCCGGCGACCCGGTCGGCGCCGCCACCGCCTACGCCGAACTGCTCCGGGACCAGCTTCGGGTCCTGGGCCCCGACCACCCCGACACCCTGAATACCCGCAACAACCTCGTCTTCTGGCTACGGCGCGTTGAAGGCGACTGACACTTGGATTCGGCTGTCTCGCGAGGCTGTCCGTGAACGCAGCTCATGCTGGCACGCCTTGCGGTAGCAGACGAAACTGCGCAGCGGTGTCACCTGAATTCGACTGAGTACGAGGCGCCGGGGAACTCCCATCCGTCGGTACCTTCGCCGATTTCCACCACGATGACGTCGTCGATGATCCCCGCGGCGGTCTATAGACCCGCTCGTACTTCCACCGCCGGCTCGCACTTCAGAACCCTCCACTCCGTCGTCGCGGTTCCCGGTCTTGGCGTTGAAACCGGTCAGCCCGTTGAAGACGCTGCTCTTGCCCGAGTTGGGGCTGCCCACCAGGGCGATACGCGCCATCTCAGTCGCCGTCGTACGCGCTCCTCCGCTGTCATGGCGGCCCGCGCTCACCGGCCGGCCTCGACGATCTGGATACCCGCCCCCTGTTCTCGCCACATGCGCACTTCGTAGTCCTTGACCCGGTACATGACGGGGTCGTGCAGCGGCGCCCGGCGCACCACGTCGACGACCGTCCCGGGCGTGAACCAGAGACCACGCAGTCAGCGGGCAGCATCCGGCCCTCCGTCATCAGCGACACCGGCCACTACAGCCCGAGCGGCGGGCTCCAGCTCGGTCAAGGGACGTGGACGATCTTCCTGCTGTGCCGCCGACCGTCCACCCGCCCGGTCCGACGCCACCCGCCGCCGCGCACCCACGACACCATGAGCCATGCCGGACGACCAGTCATTGGAGGGCCTTCGGACCCGCAACGGGTGGGCCGTTCGGTCCCACCCGTTCGTTCGGAGTCGCGGGGGAGCTCGTGGTGTCATGCAGAGGCAGGCCCGCCACCGGTGAAGGAGGCGCGGACCACGAGGGAAGTTGCCGGTGGCCGACTGCCGCCGACCGGACAAGCAGTCCGCCCGACGGCAGAGTTGCCCCGGGCGGACGGGTGGGACGAGAAGGGGAGGTCAGGTGGACGACTGCGGTATGCGGGTGCCGAGCCGGGCGCGTACCGCCTCGACGGCCTCCCACTGTTCGGTGTCCAGCATGGCCAGGTCTGCGGGGAAGACGCCGTCCTGTTCCTTGAGGATGTGATCGCGCAGCAGATGGAGGGTCTCGACCAGGCGTTCCGGCCAGGTGGGGTCGGTCAGGAAGGGTCCGTCCGCCTCGGCCAGCACGGCCTCGATGTGGCGGTGTTCGGCCTCCAGGGCGGCGATCTTGTCGGGGAAGTCGGCGGCCACGGCCGGGAACAGGCCGTGTTCCTCGACCTCGGTGTGCGGGCCGAGCACAGCGGCGATCTCCCGGGCCAGCTCGGCCATGCGCGTGACCTCACCGTTGCGGTGGGCGTCATGGATGCGGCTGATGAGGTTCACGACCGTCTCGTGCTCCTTGGTCAGCCGGCCGATGGATTCCACAGCCTGGCAGCCGCAGTACTCACACATCGTTGCGGTCCTGTCCCGATCAGTGGACGTGAGCGGCAGGGACGCAGCGGGTGAGCGCATGGCGCACGCCCGTGCCAGTGAAGGCCAGGGCTGCGGCCGCCACTACCGCGAGCAGGGCCAGACCGATCGCGTACGAGCCGTAGGCGCCGTACAGCGAGCCCATCACCAACGGCGGGACGAAGCCTCCCAGTCCGCCCGCAGCGCCGACGACACCGGTGACCGAGCCGACCTTGTTCGCCGGGGCCAGCAGAGCGACCAGGGCGAACACAGCGCCGCTGCCCGCGCCGAGCGCGGCGGCCATCGCCAGGAGCGCGATCGTGCCCATGGGGGCCAGATCCGGCGTGAACGACTGGACGACGGCTCCGGCGAACACCACGGCCAAAACACCGGCCAGCACCCGCACCGGGCCGATGCGGTCCGACAGCCAGCCGCCCACCGGGCGCATCACCACTGCCAGCAGCACGAAGCCGGCCATGCGGTTCGCAGCGTCCGCCTGGCTCAGGCCGTAGCCGGTCTTCAGGTAGGTGGGCAGGTAGACGGAGAAGGCGACGTAGCCGCCGAAGGTGACCGCGTACAGGGCGGACGCCTGCCAGGTGATGCCGAGCTTGAGGGTGGCGGCCAAGCGGCGGGCCAGCGGTTCCGTGGGCACCGTACGGCCTGGTGCGTCGCGCAGTACCAGGGCGGCCACGACCGCGTAGAGGGCGAGAACGGCCGCCGTGATCAGGAAGGGGTCGGCCATGCCTTGCGCCTTGACCAGCTTGACCGTTGTCAGGGCACTGATCGCGGTGCCGCCCATGCCGGCCCCGAAGATGCCGATGGCCAGACCACGCCGCTCGGGTGGGAACCAGGCGCTGACGAAGGGCACGCCGACGGCGAACGCGGTACCGCCGACGCCGAGGAAGAACCCCCCCACCAGCAGCGCGGCGAGCGAGGAGTGTCCGGCCAGACCGAGGTAGAGCACCGGCACGATGGTGGCCGCCGACACGAGCGGGAACATCACCCGTCCGCCGAACCGGTCGGTCAGTGCGCCCACCGGGATCCGCCCCAGTGAGCCGACCACGACCGGCACCGCCACCAGCAACGACTGCTGGAACGACGACAGCCCCAGGCTGTCCTTGAAGCGGGGGCCGAGCGGGCTGAGCAGCGCCCAGGCCCAGAAGTTGACGGCGAACCCGACCGTGGCCAGTGCCAGCATCAGCCACGCCCGGCCGGATACGGACGCGACCGTACCCCGTGCCTCGTTCTGCTTCCTCGACGGCTGGAGCATCGCCGCCCGTCCCTTCGTGTGTTCGCAGTGGTGCGGCCCCGGGGATGGAGCCGGGGCCGCGGGCCGTCCGTCCGCGCGGTGCGGGCGAGTGACCTGACGCCACTATCCGCAGGCGCATTCCCCCAGTCGGTGGGCCATCCGGCCTCATCGCCCGGCCCGGCGGTCCCCGGTTTCCCGTCCGGCCGGCTCACGAGCTCTTGCAAGAGGCTTCCCGCAGTCCGTGGCAGAAACAACGGACGAACGCGCAAGCGCCGACCGGCCCTGACAGCGCCCCGGTAGCGGGAGGCACCATGGACCGATGTTCCACAACGACGGCTTTCGCGTGCTCGATCGGCAGGAGTGCCTGCGCCTGTTGGCGAGGGAGCCGGTCGGTCGTGTCGTGTACACCCGCCAGGTGCTGCCCGCGGTACTCCCGGTCAACTTCTCCCTGGACACGGACTCCTGCGTCCTCCTGCGTGCTTCGGCGAACTCGGACCTCGTCCGCGCCATCGACGGGGTCGTGGTGGCGTTCGAGGCCGACGATTTCGACGCCGCCACCCGCTCCGGGTGGAGCGTGGTCGTCACCGGCCGGGCGACCGTGGTCACCGACCCCGCCGAACAGGAGCGGCTGTCGCGGACCGGCCCGAGCTCCTGGGAGGTCACGGGCGAGGGGGTCTTCGTACGCATCGAGTCCGAGATGGTCACCGGCCGCGAAATCACCGGCGCGCGTGACGCGGGCTGATCACGCCTTGCAGGGAAGGGGCTGCTCCGATGCAGCCAGGCTCGTCGGAGCCAGGAACGCAGACTGCACCGATCGCGGCGGATCGGTGCGCCGTCCTTGTGCACGTCACGGGACGTGCCCTGTCTGCCCGTCCTCGGCCCCTGCCGGCGCCTGTCTCCTGGCGCGCGGTGTGCGAGCGCCGTCCGGGCCGTAACCGAAGCGGATCAGCAGCTGGGGGTGGCACCGCCGGTGCGGGAGGCCGATGGCCGCCCGCAGGTCCGGCCATTCCATCGCCTGGTGCAGGAGCGAGGTACGCACCCCGTGCACCGTTGCCGTCAACAGCACGTGCTGCAGGGCCTGACCCGCGCGCAGCCAATCCTGCGGCCGGTCGCGGGAGGTCCACAACAGGGCCACCTGGGTGTGGCGTTCGAAGCGGAGGGCCGGCAGGTGCAGCGCGGGCAGGGGGCCGGTGAAGTCCCTCATCGGCATCCGCCCCGCCGCGTCCGGCGGGCCGAGGGCCGTGACCGGGATGCCGTACGGCCTGTCCGACCCCGGGGCCGTGATCCATGCCCGGGATTCGGCGGTGCGCGCCGGGCTCGCGTGGTTACGGGCTTCGGCTACGGCGGTCAGGCGCAGCAGCCGCCGGGTCCCTGCGATGGTAGGCAGATGCAGTCGCCCGCCCTCGATATGTGCAGCCGTGGACATCTCGGCGATGACCGGATCCGGTACCGGTCGGCCGGTGAACGGCATGCGGCTGGTGTGCCGCCGCGCGATGGCGTCGTACAGCTCCGTCTCCCGTCGGAACGGGTCGTGCGGACCGGCCGGACCGGTGAGCCGGATGGTGGCAAGGAGATCGGGGTTGCCCGGGTCGGCGAGGAGCAGCACGTCAGGGCGCCAGCCCAGGTGTAGGGCGGTGACTCGGAGGTTGAACACAGCTGCCCCGACGGACAGATGCCGTGCGCGGCCGTCCGGGTCGGCCAGCGGCAGCGACCGCTCCGGCACCGCACGAACCTCCAGTGCCTGGTCGTACGGGTTCACTCGGAAGCGCCAGGGCTGGGTGTTGTGGATGGACGGAGCCGCCACGGCCGCGGCGAGCAGCGCTTCCAGGGTGGTCGCGTCCAGATCGGGGATACGCACGGTGCTTCCTTTCTTGTCCGACGCCAAGTGCCCATCAGCAGGCACCCCGGTGTCGTGACCGCGTGTGCACGCGCGCACCGAGGCGTGCAGCGCCCGGGACATCGGCTGGTTCGCTGCCGAGGGAGTGGTCGCCGGTCATGTCGCGGGCAGGGCGGTGGCGAGCAGGACGACGCCCAGCGAGCCGACCAGGGAGACGACGGCCAAAGTCCGGGCCAGATCGGGGCGGCCCTTGGCGTGCGCGATGCCGTGTCCGCCCGCGGCGAGCATCACCAGGACGAACAGGCCGAGTTTGGCCGCCAGGGTGCGGCCGTAGCCCGGTTCGGCGAGTGAGGCCCAGGTGACGCCCTTGTGCCAGGCCATGGCCCAGCCGGTGCCCAGTTGCAGGGGCAGGAAGCCCGTTCCGGTGAGCAATCCGAACCGGCGGCCCGCCTGCGCTGTGAAGCGGTCCCTGGCCTCCTCGGGCAGCATCCGCCGGGCGAGTGGCAGTACCACCAGGGTCAGGGCCAGTTGTCCGCCGACCCAGAGGGCCGCACCGGTCACGTGCACGAACCGCACGAGAGACCACAGACCGACGGTGCCCACTTATTTGCTCACCTCCACCATGCCCATGGCGCCGGCCTCGGCGTGGCGCATGTCGTGGTCGACGAAGGAGTTGTGGCCGGCCGCCGGGAACGTGGTCGCGACGAAGCCGCCTTGGGCAGCGGCCAGGTCCAGCGCCTGCGAACCGCCCGGCTCACCGGGCTTGAGGAGGTAGGCGCCCTCCTTGTACACGGTGTCGAAGACCGTGCCCACGATGTGGAAGGAGATGCCATCGCTCGGCGCGGCGGCCACCGCCCAGAAGCGAGCCCGTTCACCGGCCTTCACCGTCAGCGGCGCCTTGGCGTACCGGGCGGCGACGCCGTTGAACACCCAGGCGTGGCCCATGACCAGCGTGGTGAGGTGCCACGCCTGGTAGGCGGACAGCAGCGAACCACGCAGTGTCTCGCCCACGTGCTCTGCGCGGCTAGTTCGGTACGGATCTCCTTCCGGCCCTTGCGGCCGCGCAGAAACCTGACAGGTCCTGCGGCCATCAGGGCTGCCCCAACTGTCCCTACCAGCGGGCCAGTCCAGCAGTGCGCACTATCCATGACGTGTCTTCCTGGTTTTCCTCGCGGTGGATACGGCGAGTTGTGGTGGATACGGCGACCTTGGAAGTCGCCGGGTGCCTCGGTGTGCGCGGAGTGCGCGGGCAGCCTTGCTGCACCGTGTCAGCAATGGCTGAGGCGCAGCCGCCAGGCTTCGGGCCCGCGCTGCAGGTACTCCACCGCGAAGACACCGCGGCTGCGCTGCTCGATCTGCGCGAGCAGCGGCAGCGGGTCGTGCGGCGCGACGAGGATCACGGCGCCGCCCGCCGGGACTGCGTCGAGTGCGCCGAAGACCGTGGCATGGCGCAGGGCTTGAGGGACGGAGCGCACGTCGAGTTCGGGCGCAGCCTCCTCCTCCGCACCGCCGCAGCCGCAGCCGCAGCCGCAGCCGCAGCCGCAGCCGCACAGTCCGCCACAGCCGTCACCCTCTTCCAGCCTTTCACCCGATATATTCCCTATTGCCCCAGGTGTGCGAGATCCGGAAGTGCCGCTGGTCGGTGTGCTCCGCGAAAGCCGGTCGTGCATATCCGCGAGCAGGGCGGACAAACGGACGCCGGGGGCCACGGCGAGCAACGGCAGCACGAGGCCGTTCTCCTTGGCCACGTGTTCTTCGAAGAGCACCTGAAGGGCGCGGGCGTCTGCCGCGGCACCGGTCGGGGTGGGCGCGGTACGCAAGGCGTCGACCAGCGCGATCAGGCAGCTGTGTTCCGCGATCAGGCTCTCGATGAGCAGACGGCTGTCGGGAAGGCCGCGTGCGGCGGGGTAGAGCGCGGATTCCTCGGCGGCAGCATGCGGCAGGATCTCGCGGTCGCAGAAGGCAACGAGACCGGTGCGGATCTTCTCCGCCGCACTGGGATCGCAGTCCGCAGCGGTGAGCAGCATCGACACGCGTGCTGCCAACTGCCCCGCGAGGCAGGCATGATGCCCCTCTGCGGCTTCGAGAGCCTCGGCGTCCTCGGGGGCCGACGCCAGGGTGAGAGCGCTCATGTAGGTGGCTCCAGCGGTTCACAGCCGGACCAGCCGGCCGGTATCGGGTAGGGAGGCTCGTCCGCCACGCCCCCGATGTGACCGGCGCACCCGGCGGGCAGGCACAACGACGGACGCCGACAGGGGGACGTGGCGGACCTCCGTCCGGCCGTGGCCCTGGCAGAGGCAGAAGGCCGGACGGTGACCGGACCGGAAGTGCGCCGCGTCTGTCACGGCCTGCGGACACGAGAAGACGTGGCCGGACAGCCGGACCCGACGGCCCGTGGCCACTCCCGGCCGGTCACAGGCCAGCATCCTCGTGCCACGGCGGACGACGCCTGGGCCGAACGGTCCTGGGGCACCGCCCGGTGGCCTCTGATCACAGCTCCGAACAGGGACGAACGGTCACCCGCGGAAGGGAACTTCGGCCCATGTGTCCTCCGCTCACACCCGTCTAGCGTCCGGCCTCATGGGGTACGGCCCCCGCCCGGACGCCTGGGACGTCCACGCCCGGCAATCTCCGCGGCCCTCGGACCGGTGCGCGCCGCCGCGATGTCACGCAGGCTGATCAGGTCGTCTGGCGTCATCCCCCCTTATAAGGCCACGGCCGCGCCGGGAGACGCAGCGCGAATGATCCCCGCTGCCACCATCACCATGAGATCCGCAGCAGCGTCGCTGCGGTCTGCCGCACTGGACCGATACGCTCAACGCTGCCGACCGGCCCGCCCGGACACCTTTGGCAACCACTCGATGCCGGGTTCGTCCCTGACGTCCTCGACACCTCCGTCTACGACACGAACTGCCGAGCAGCCCTGACCCGGTCAAGCGGAGCCCCCCAACGCTGCCGCCGCCGTCGCCCAGGACCCGCAGCACTACGGTGGGCTGATCGTCGTCGTTCTGCCCGATACCCGCGAGCCGTATCTGAGCACTGATCTGTTCTCGTGATCCCCCAGCCCATCGCGGACCGCCTGCCCGACGTTCCGGGCCCGGGTGCTTTCCGGTTGGGACGTGAGTCCCAATGCCGCAGGTGAGACCGGGCCGGAAGGTCTCCCGGACAGGGCCGTTCGGCCCCAGGCCTGGAGCAGGTCCACGGCCTAGCGTTCGTGACCATGGAGAACGACAAGATCGCGCGCCCGTCGCAGCGGCGCGCAGACGCCGGCTGGCCGCTGGCGGCCCGCAGGCTGCTCACCCGCCGGGAGGTCTCGGCCGACGGACGCGCCGTCTTCGGTGAGGGCGACCCGAAGTGGGAGGGCTTCTACCGGGACCGCTGGGCGCACGACAAGGTGGTGCGCTCCACGCACGGGGTCAACTGCACCGGGTCGTGTTCGTGGATGGTGTACGTCAAGGACGGCATCATCACCTGGGAGCACCAGGCCACGGACTATCCCTCGATCGGCGCGGACTGCCCCGAGTACGAGCCGCGGGGGTGCCCGCGCGGTGCGTCGTTCTCCTGGTACACGTACTCGCCCAGCCGGGTCCGTTACCCGTATGTGCGGGGCGCGCTGCTGAAGCTGTGGCGTGAGGCCCGGCGCCGGCTCGGCGACCCTGTGGCGGCCTGGGCGGAGATCACGGGCGACCCGGCCAAGGCCCGCGCCTACAAGAAGGCTCGCGGCAAGGGCGGGCTGGTACGCGCCGACTGGGACGAGGTGAGCGAGCTGGTGGCCGCCGCCCATGTGCACACCATCAAGAGCTGCGGCCCGGACAGGGTGGCGGGCTTCTCGCCGATCCCGGCGATGTCGATGGCGTCGTTCGCGGCCGGCTCGAGGTTCATGTCCCTGATCGGCGGGACGCTCCTGTCGTTCTACGACTGGTACGCCGACCTGCCGGTGGCCTCACCGCAGGTCTTCGGCGACCAGACGGACGTCCCGGAGGCGGCCGACTGGTGGAACGCGGGCTATCTGGTCATGTGGGGCTCCAACATCCCGGTCACCCGTACCCCGGACGCACACTTCCTGACCGAGACCCGCTACAACGGCACGAAGGTCGTCGCGGTCAGTCCCGACTATGCGGACAACGTCAAGCACGCCGACGAGTGGCTCGCCCCGCACCCCGGGACGGACGGGGCGCTGGCGATGGCCATGGGCCATGTGATCCTGCGCGAGTTCCTCGTCGACCGCGAGGTGCCGTACTTCCAGGACTATCTGCGGAAGTTCACCGACGCCCCGTTCCTGGTCGCGCTGCGGGAGGGCGCCCATGGGCTCGCCTCTGACGGGTTCCTGACCGCCGCCGACCTCGGCCGTGCGGACGAGGAGAACGCGGAGTTCAAGACGGTGCTGCTGGACCGGGCCACCGGTGAGCCGGTCGTCCCGAACGGCTCCCTCGGCTTCCGCTGGGCGCAGGCCGAGCAGGGCCGCTGGAACCTCGAACTCGGCGACGTCGAGCCCGAGTTGAGCCTGCTGGAGTCAGCCGAGGACCGAGTGCGGGTAGCTCTCCCTCGGTTCGACGAGGGCGCCACCGAGGGTGGCTCGGTGATGGTGCGCGGGGTGCCCGTGCGCCGTATCGGCGGTCGGCTCGTCACCACCGTCTTCGACCTGATGCTCGCCCAGTACGGGGTGGCCCGGCCCGGCCTGCCGGGGATCTGGCCGCTGGCGTACGACGACGCGTCCGAGCCGTACACCCCGGCCTGGCAGGAGACCATCACCTCCGTGCCGGCCGCGCAGGCGGCCCGGATCGCCCGGGAGTTCGCCCGCAACGCCGAGCGCACGAACGGCCGCTCGATGATCGCGATGGGCGCGGGCACCAACCACTGGTTCCACTCCGACACCATCTACCGGGCGTTCCTGGCGCTGACCACGATGACCGGCTGCCAGGGCGTGAACGGCGGCGGCTGGGCGCACTACGTCGGCCAGGAGAAGGTCCGCCCACTGACCGGCTTCCAGCACCTGGCCTTCGCCTTCGACTGGCAGCGCCCCACCCGGCACATGGCCGGCACCTCCTACTGGTACCTGAACACCGACCAGTGGCGCTACGAGGCCTTCGGGCCCGAGGAGCTGGCCTCGCCGCTCGGCGCGGGCCGCTTCAAGGGCAAGGCATTCGCGGACTGCCTCGCCCAGGCCGTACGGCTGGGCTGGACCCCGGGCCACCCCGGTTTCAACCGCAACCCGCTGGACCTGTGCGACGAGGCCACGGCCAAGGGTCGGGGTGTCGCGGAGCACATCGTGGACGAACTGAAGTCGGGCCGGTTGCGGTTCGCCGCTGAGGACCCGGACGACCCGGCCAACTTCCCGCGGGTGCTGACCGTGTGGCGGGCGAACCTGTTCGGTTCCTCCGGCAAGGGCAACGAGTACTTCCTGCGCCATCTACTGGGCACGGACGCGGCCGTCCGCAGCGCCGAGACCCCGGCCGGGCAGCGGCCCGAGGAGGTGGTGTGGCACGAGGAGGCCCCCGAGGGCAAGCTCGACCTGCTGGTCACCATGGATTTCCGGATGACCTCCACCGGTCTGCTGTCGGACGTGGTCCTGCCGGCCGCGACCTGGTACGAGAAGGACGACCTGTCCAGCACGGACATGCACCCCTTCGTACACGCCTTCACCCCGGCGATCGCCCCGCCCTGGCAGGCCCGCACCGACTACGACACCTTCCTCACCATCGCCGACAGGTTCAGCGAACTGGCCGCCGAGCACCTCGGCACCCGCACCGATGTCCTGCCAGTGCCCTTGGCGCACGACACCCCGGAAGAACTCGCCCAGCCGGGCGGGATCGTCCGGGACTGGAAGATGGGCGAGTGCGAGCCCATCCCGGGCCGGACCATGCCGAAGCTGGTCGTTGTCGAGCGGGACTACGCGGCCGTGGCGCAGAAGATCCGCGCCGTCGGCCCGCTCCTCGACACCCTGGGCACCACCACCAAGGGTGTCACGGTGCACCCGGACCGGGAGGTCGACGAGCTGCGTCACCGCTGTGGCACCGTGCGCGACGGCGTCGGAGCGGGGCGCCCGTCACTGGCCACCGCCACCGACATGTGCGAGGCGATCCTGGCGCTGTCCGGCACCACCAATGGGCGCCTGGCGACGGAGGGGTTCCGGGAGTTGGAGCGGCAGACGGGCAGCAAGGGCCTGGTGGAGCTGGCCGCGGAGCGCGAGGCCGAGCGGATCACGTTCGCCGATACCCGTACCCAGCCGCGCGCGGTGATGACGTCGTACGAGTGGTCGGGCTCGGAGACCGGCGGCCGCCGCTACTCCCCCTTCGTGATCAACGTCGAGCACAAGAAGCCGTGGCACACCCTCACCGGCCGCCAGCACTTCTTCGTGCAGCACGACTGGATGGCCGAACTCGGTGAACAACTTCCCGTCTACCGGCCGCCGTTGAACGCGATCCGGCACTACGGCGACGAACACCTGCACGACAAGGACCGGGCGGAGGTCACGGTCCGCTATCTGACCCCGCACTCGAAGTGGTCCATCCACTCGAACTACCAGGACAACAAGTACATGCTCGACCTGTCCCGCGGCGGACCGACGATCTGGATGTCCACCGCCGACGCGGAGAAGATCGGCGTGAGGGACAACGAGTGGATCGAGGCGTACAACCGCAACGGCGTCGTGGCCGCCCGTGCCGTGGTCACCCACCGCATGCCCGAGGGCACCGTGTACATGTACCACGCCCAGGACCGCAACGTGAACGTCCCGAAGACCGAGGTCAGCGGCAAGCGCGGCGGCATCCACAACTCGCTCACCCGCCTGCTGCTCAAGCCCACCCATCTCGCGGGCGGTTACGCCCAGTTCACCTACGCCTTCAACTACTACGGCCCGACCGGCAACCAGCGCGACGAGGTCACCGTCATCCGCCGCCGCAGCCAGGAAGTGGAGTACTGACATGCGCGTCATGGCCCAAATGGCGATGGTCATGAACCTCGACAAGTGCATCGGCTGCCACACCTGCTCGGTCACCTGCAAGCAGACCTGGACCAACCGGACCGGCGTGGAGTACGCCTGGTTCAACAACGTCGAGACCAAGCCGGGCGTCGGCTACCCACGCCGTTACGAGGACCAGGAGCAGTGGAAGGGCGGCTGGATGCTCGACAAGCGGGGCCGGCTGGTCCTGCGCTCGGGCAGCCGCGTCAAGCGACTGCTCTCGATCTTCTCCAACCCGGACCTGCCGGCCATCGAGGACTACTACGAGCCGGTCACCTACGACTACGACAACCTCGTCGGCGCGCCCGCACAGAAGGACATCCCCGTCGCCCGCCCCCGGTCCGTCCTCACCGGCAAGCCGACCTCCATCACCTGGGGCGCCAACTGGGAGGACGGCCTCGGCGGCGCCCCCGAGCACGCCGGCGGCGACCCGAACCTGCACGGTGAGTGGGCCGAGAAGGTCAAGTTCGAGTTCGAGCAGACCTTCCTGTTCCACCTGCCTCGCCTGTGCGAACACTGCCTCAACCCCGCCTGCGTCTCCGCCTGCCCCTCCGGGGCGATGTACAAGCGGGTCGAGGACGGCATTGTCCTGGTCGACCAGAACCGCTGCCGCGGCTGGCGCATGTGCGTCACGGCCTGCCCGTACAAGAAGGTGTACGTCAACCACGCCACCGGCAAGGCCGAGAAGTGCACCTTCTGCTTCCCACGCATCGAGGCGGGACAGCCCACGGTGTGCTCCGAGACCTGCGTCGGCCGGCTGCGCTACCTCGGGCTGCTGCTCTACGACGCCGACAAGGTGGGCGAAGCCGCGGCGACCCCGAACGAGTACGACCTGCTGGACGCCCAGCGCAACGTCTTCCTCGACCCGCACGACCCCGAGGTGATCGCAGCAGCCCGCGGGGCCGGCATCCCCGAGGACTGGCTGAACGCCGCCCGCCGCTCCCCGGTGTACGCGCTGGTGTCGACGTACAAGGTGGCCCTCCCGCTGCACCCGGAATACCGCACGCTGCCCATGGTCTGGTACGTGCCCCCGCTCTCCCCCGTCCTGGACGCGGTGAGCGCGGCGGGCGGCGACCAGGACGACCCGGACCATGTGTTCGCCGCCGTCACCCGGCTGCGCATCCCGCTGGAGTACCTGGCGGAGCTGTTCACCGCCGGGGACACGGGCGTGGTCGCCGGAGTGCTGATGAAGCTGACCGCGCTGCGCTCGTACATGCGCGAGAAGACGCTGGGCGAGGCGGGCGACGAGGCCGCGATCAAGGCCGTCGGACTGACCGGCCGGGAAGCGGAGGACCTGCACCGGCTGCTGGCGGTGGCCAAGTACAAGGACCGCTACGTCGTGCCGGCGGCCCACAAGGAGGACGCCGCCGCGCTGACCGCCATGGAGAACCGCTGCCCGGTGGAGACCTCGGCCGAGCCGAGCGAACGCAAGGTCATGCTCGGCATCCCCACCCTGCGCCGCCGCACCCCCGAAGCCCCCGCAGGAGGACGCCCGTGAGCCCGCTCCCCACCACCGTGCCCGCCATCGTGCGCACCCGGCTGCGGGCCGCCGTGCGCCGCCCGGCCCGGCTCACGCCGGACCAGGTCAGGGACCGGGCGCTGGTCCTGCGGCTGCTGTCGCTGCTGCTGCAGTACCCGGACGCCGAGCTGGCCGCTGCGCGGCCCATCGTGCTCGCCGCCGTCCAGGCGCTGTCCCCGTCACCGGCCGCCACCGAACTGGCCGCCTTCGCCGAATGGTTCGGCGGGCAGGAGCCGGAGGCGCTCGAGCGGCACTACGTCGAGATGTTCGACCTGCGCCGCAAGAGCAGCCTCTACCTCACCTACTACCTGCACGGCGACACCCGCCGCCGGGGCATGGCCCTGCTCACCCTGGCACAACGGTACCGCGCGGCCGGCTGGGAGATCGGCGGCGGCGAACTGCCCGACCACCTGCCGGTGGTGCTGGAGTTCGCCGCCCTGTCGGGGCCCGGATCGGGCGAGGCACCGCTGCGCCAGCACCGGCGCGGCCTGGAGCTGATCCACCGGGCGCTGACCGACGCGGACTCGCCCTACCGACATCTGCCGGCCGCGCTGCTCACCCTGATGCCTCCCGCCACCGAAGCAGACCTGAAGGCGGTGGCAGAACTGGCCACCGAGGGACCACCGAACGAGGACGTCGGCATGGACCCATACGCGGGTGGCTTGTTCGCCCCGCCCGGCACCTTCGTCCCGCCCGACCAGGCCCCGCCCACCCTCGTGCCGCTGTTCACCTCGTCTCCGGATGGTCCTCGATGAATGCTTCAGGAACCGGCCTCCTGCTGTGGGTCGCCTTCCCCTACATCTGCCTGGCCGTGTTCGCCGTCGGACACGTCTGGCGCTACCGCCAGGACCAGTTCGGCTGGACCTCCCGCACCACCCAGCTCCTCGAACACCGCTGGCTCCGGTGGGGCAGCCCTCTGTTCCATCTCGGCGCCTTCGCGGTGATCGCCGGGCACGTGGTCGGCCTCGCCGTCCCCGCGTCCTGGACCGAGGCGGCCGGGATCAGCGAGCACGTCTACCACACGACGGCCGTCGCACTCGGCTCGGTCGCGGGCGTGGCCATGGTCACCGGCCTGGGCATGCTGTGCGCCCGCCGCCTGCTCGCCCGCCGGATCCGCCTCACCACCGACCGCAGCGACAAGGTGCTCTTCCCGCTCCTGTCCCTCACGGTCCTGCTGGGCTTCGGCGCCACCGCCGTGCACAACGTCTTCGGGGGCGGCTACGACTACCGATCCACCGTCTCGGCATGGTTCCGCGGCATCTTCGCCCTCCACCCGCACCCCGAGGCGATCGCCGGCGCCCCACTGCTGTTCCAGCTGCACGCCCTGAGCGCCTGTCTGCTGTTCGCCGCCTGGCCGTTCACCCGCCTCGTCCACGTGTGGAGTGCCCCGATCGGCTACCTCGGGCGTCCCTACCTGGTGTACCGGCGACGCGCGGCCACCCCGGCACCAACGGTGCGCAGTAGCCCGGTGCCGGATCCGCGAACCCGCCGCGTCGCATGAGACCGCCTGGCCCGGGGAAGCCGAGTCGACGCCTCGGTTGGCTCATGACGCTGACCGGAACCGTCGGCTGGCTCGCCTCCTTCCAACTCACCGTGGACGACTGGCGGCTGCTGAAGAACCCGGCCTACGAGCCGCCGTGCAACATCAGTCCGATCGTCAGCTGCGGCAGCGTCATGTCCAGCCCTGAAGGCAGCGTCTTCGGCTTCCCCAACATGCTGCTCGGTCTCGGCGCCTTCGCCGCGGTCACCGTCCTCGGCCTGGCCGTGCTCACCGGGGCACGCCTGCACCGGGCGCTGTGGCTCACGCTGAACGCCGGGGCGCTGGCCGGCGTGGTGTTCGTGCACTGGCTGATCCACCAGTCCCTCTTCGGCCTGGGCCGGCTCTGCCCCTACTGCGCCGTGGTCTGGACGGTCACCATCGCCCTGTTCTGGTACGTCACGCTGCGAAACCTCCGGTACGGCGTCATCCCCGTGCCGGCAGCCGGCCGAAGCCTTCTCGCTCTGGTGCTGGAGACGCACTGGATGCTGCTGGCCGCCTGGTACGGCGTGATCGCCGTGCTCGCCCTGACCCGGTTCTGGCCGTACTGGAGCAGCTTGCTGTGACCGGACCGCCAGGCCCCGCGCGTCGGGACGTTCGGCCCATCCACACCCGAAAGGTCGAAGTCAGGTTCCCTAAGTAGCCCTGAAAGGGTAGCTAGGGAGCGAGGCATCACCCATGGTGACGACAGACCATGACCAGCCACTCCCCCAGGAACGCATTGCCCCCGGGTACCGGCCTGGAAGCCTCCCGCGTTCCCGGCCACTGGCTCCTGGCCCGCCTGGGCAAGCGCGTCCTGCGCCCCGGCGGCCTGGAGCTGACCCGCTGGATGCTCGATGCCTTGGCCGTCGGCCCCGATGACCGCGTGGTGGAGCCGGCCGCCGGCCCGGGGTCCACCGCCCCGCTGACGCTCGCGCCCACCCCGGCCGCCTGCACCGCCGTCGACCGCGCTCCCGCCGCGGTGGCCCGGCTGAGCACCCGCACCGCGCCCGGGCCGACGGAGATCCCCGCGGTGCGGGCGGACGCCGCGGACACCGGCCTGCCGGACGGCAGCGCCACCGTCGTGTACGGGGAGGCCGGGTTGAGCATGCAGCCCGAACCCGCCAAGCGGCGCATCTCCGGGAAGCACGCGGCCTGCTTGCCGACTCCTCCGGCCGCTATGCCATCCATGAGATGTGCCTGCTGCCCGACCGCATCGACCCAGCCCTCGCCGAACAGATCACCGCCGACCCGCACGACGCCGTCCACGTGGGCGCTCGCCCGCTCACTCGATGCTGATACTCGCGGCACTGGCCAACGCGGTCGGCAGATTCTGGTCGTCGTCGAAGGGCGTGCCGTCGGTCTTGTCGGCGAGGTAAAGGTCGCCGTATACAGTCCCGCGCACCATCAGCGGAACGCCCAGCAGGGCACGCATGACCGGGCGCCCGGGGGAAAGCCGGCCGAACGAGGGTGTGCGACCACATCCGCGACCCCCAACGGCCCGCCGGTCGGCCACCAACGTCTGCAGCACGCCATGCCCCTGCCGGCAGGTCCATCGCGGCACACACGTGCGGGGCATCGATGCCCACGGTCATCGGGTCGGTGAAGGCACCGTCCTCCCCGAACACGCCCGGTGCTCCGTACCGCGCGCCGACGAGGTCGGCAGCCGCTTCCACGATGCGGGGCAACACGGTGCGGGTGCGCCGTCCGACGGCGACGTCGCCTCGCCCTGCCCTGCCCTGCCCTGCCACCCCACGCGCTCACCCGGCCGGGAGCAGGTCCCCACGACACGCCGGGCGGCGCCGAGGAGGATCCACTGTGGTACCTGTGGCATGCGGCCGTGTCGTACCGCTGCTGGGCAGCCGACGCCGACGCATCGCCACTGGCTCCGGACGCAGAAAGGGCACACCACCCCATGCAGAAGTTCTCCCTCGACGCCCGCGTCCGCGAACACCTGGAACGGGCCGCCACATCGTCCACCGGCCGCAGCGCCGAGACCGTCTACGGCGGCCACGAACACGTCCTGCGCCAGACTCTCATCGCGCTGCGCACCGGAACCGACCTGTCAGAACACGAGAATCCCGGCGAGGCCACGGTGCTCGTCCTGCGCGGCCGAGTACGGCTGCACAGCGGCGACGAGGTGTGGGAGGGCATGGCCGGGGACCTGCTCGTCGTGCCGCCCGCCCGCCACAGCCTGCAGGCCCTGGAAGACACCGCCGTGCTGCTGACGGTCGCCAAGACCCGCTGATCCGCCCCATGACTCGCTGCTTTCCCTGTCCGGCCCGACCGGCGGGACGATGGCGAACGCCCGCCGTCGGGCTGCCCTTGTTCTGCCCCAGCCGCGCCGGACACTGGCTTCCGCTCACGCGGACGGGGGTATGACGCGGGTATTCAGCCTTCGGCGTGGGCCAGCCACAGGTCGGGGCCGAAGACCTCGTAGCGGATGCTGCGGGCGGGGATGCCGGCCTGGAGGAGCTGGGTGCGGACGGCGCGCATGAAGGGAAGCGAGCCGCACAGGTACACGTCGGCGTCGGTGGGGAGGTCCAGCCCGTCGAGGTCCATCAGGCCCGTGCGAGAGCCGGGTTCCTCGGCGGCGTCCTCTTCGTACCAGAAATCGGCCCTCGCGTTGGGCAGTTGCTCCACCAGTCGTCGGGTTTCCGCCCGCAGGGCGTGGTCGGCCGGGGTGCGGTCGGCGTGCAGGACCCACACCGTCCGGGCCGAGCTGGTGGCTGCGAGGTGTTCGAGCATGCCGGCCATCGGGGTGCAGCCGATGCCGGCGGAGACCAGCACGAGCGGGGTGTCGGCGTCGTCGAGGACCACGTCCCCGAACGGAGCCGACAGGGTGAGCTCGTCGCCCACGTGTGCGGTGCGGTGCAGTTGGTTGGAGACCTCGCCCTCGGGGGCGTCGGCGACGCTCGCCACCCGCTTGACGGTGATGCGCCGCAGCCGGTCTCCGGGCGCGTTGGAGAGGCTGTACTGGCGGGTCTGGTGGATGCCGTCGGGCATGAGCACGCGGACGCTGACGTACTGGCCGGCACGCGCCTGGGGCAGGGGGCCGTCGTCGGCCGGGCGCAGCAGGAAGGACGCGACGTCCGGGGTCTCCTCGCGCCGCTCGACCACGGTCCACTGCCGCCACGGGTTGCGCGGATCGACCTCGGCTTCCTGGTAGAGGCGCGCCTCCTGGGCTATGAGGGCGCCGGCCATCAGCCAGTACACCTCGTCCCAGGCGCCGGCCACCTCCGGGGTGACGGCCTCACCCAGTACGTCGCCGATGGCCCGGAACAGGTACTTGTGGACGATCGTGTACTGGTCCTCCGTGACGCCCAGCGCAGCGTGCTTGTGCGCGATCCGGGCGAGGAGCGCGTCCGGGCGGGCGTCGGGGTTCGCCAGCAGGGCCTGGGCGAAGGCCGCGATGGATCCGGCGAGAGCCCGGCGCTGCTCGCCGCTGGCCTGGTTGCCGCGGTTGAACAGGCCGTCCAGCAGTTCGGGTTGCTCGGCGAACATGGTGCCGTAGAAGCGCGCCGTGATGTCGTCCAGGGCGCCGCCGACGGCGGGCAGGGTGGCGCGTACGACAGCGGCCGACTCGGGCGAAAGCATGACTCTCCTCTGTGATGCGGGCATATAGGGGGACGGCGCTCACCGTCGAGCCGGTGTCCGCCCAGCGGATCCGAACCGGCACATCGATCGTGCCGGTAGCGCCGTGATCTGGAACAGGGCCGAACTTCCCTGACGGCAGGGTCTCTCGGGCCGGTTCCGATGTGGGGCCCGTCACTGTCTCCAGGCGGCCTGCCCGCGCGCCAGGCTGTCCGGGCTTTCGGAGCGACTCACCAGTGACGAGAGGGAGCAAATCAACTGATAACGGTGCAGCTCAGGCCAGTGCGGCCTTGAGTACGCCGAAGGCGGTCCTCGGGTCGGCAAGGGCGTGGTGGATACCCGGAATCTCGTGGTCGTCGAGGCCAAGGAGCCCGTGGACGGCGTGCATGGCGCCGCGGACGGAGTACTCGACGGTGAAGACCACGTCCTCCGGGATCTCGGTGAACTGACCGAGGAAGGCGAAGTTCGCCGATCCCCGCGGGATGACCAGCGGCCGGTCCTGCGTGGTGCGCGGGGCGAACTGGCTGGTGATGTAGGGAAGCATCACCGGGATCACGGTCGTTGTCGCCGCAACCTGCTCCTCGATGTCCCACAGGCCGAGGTGGTTGAGCAGTTCGGTGAGGATCTCCTTGCCCGTGGCTTCGGCCATCGTCTTGCCCACGAAGTCGCCCTCGTTGTCGACGAACAGGCCATAACCCCACAGGGTGTAGACGTCCTCTGGCTGGCCGTCGAAGTGCGGGGCGTGCGGCACGACGATGGACATCAGCCAGTTGGAGTCCTTGAACGTCATCAGCGCGCCGGTGCCGGGGAGGTTCCCGGACAGTTCCTCGATGCGGTGCAGCAGCAGCGGGCTACGCATGGTGAGGGTGAAGGACTCCCACTTGGCCTCGTCCACATTGCCGTTGAAGACGGTGGGACGCCCGAAGTCGTCGGCCTTGGAGGCGATGGTCTCCCACAGGCGCCAGCCGCCGTCGCGCTTGTCGCGGATCAGATCGGGTGCGCGGTCGTCGCTGCCGTAGGCGGCGTCGGCGGTCATCGAACCGAGGGTGAGGAACGCGTAGTCGGCGTCCCCGAGGTCGTACGCGTCCGGCTGCCCTGCGCGGTCGAGGTGGAGGCGTCGCACCCGCCGGGTGCCGTCCTCCTCAGTGGTGAAGTCCACGTCGGTGACCCGCACACGGTGCTCGAAGCACACGCCGCGGGCCTCCAGCCAGGCTTGCAGCGGGCGGATGATCGAGTCGTACTGGTTGAGCCGGGTGCGGCGCACGCCCGCAAGCGTGTGCATGCGCGGAAACTCCTGCATGAAGCGCAGGAAGTAGCGCCTGAGCTCAATGGCGCTGTGCCAGTTCTGGAAGGCGAAGGTGGTGCGCCACATCGCCCAGAAGTTGGTCTCGAAGAAGTGCGGGGAGAAGAAGTCCTCGATCCGCCGAGCTCCGATCACCGCCTCGGGGAGCACGAGCAGCCGGGTCAACTCCAGCCGGTCCCGCGCGTCCAGGCCGTAGTCGGAGGCGTCCAGGATCTCGGCATCCTTGCCGATCAGTCGCGCCTTGGCGTTGGTGGGCCACTTCTCGCTGAACGCCCGGATCTCCTCGCGCACCGACACCGTCTTGTCGGTCAGTGTTGGGATTGTCTCCAGGAGGTTCCAGAGGCAGGTGTACGCCTCGTCCTCCAGCATGCGTCCGCCCCGGGTGACGTATCCGGTGGGCTCGCCCCGGCCGTCCATGGAACCGCCGGTCACTGGGAGTTCCTCAAGGATGTGGATGTGCTCGCCGGGGAAGCCTCCGTCGCGGACCAGGAAGACGGCGGCGGCCAGCGAGGCGATGCCGCCGCCGACAAGGAAGGCGCGTGGCTGCTGGGCGTCTGTCATGACGTCCCTCCGTTCTGCCGTCCCGCACTCCGGGCCGGCTGACAGTGATCAGGAGCCGTGTGGCGGGACGCGGCTGTGATGCGTCCGCCGTGTGCACGGCACGGCGCCGGTGGGATCACACCCGGCGCCTGTCACCGTCAGCCAACTCTCGCAAGGGCCGGGCGGGCAGGGGCCGGATGTCCCCGATCATGTGCCCGACGGGCCCGCGTCGGGCACCGTGCGGCAAGGACCGGGGCTGTCCGTCTCCTACTGGGCGATGTCGAGGACGTCCTGCACGGGCCGGCGGGCCGTGGCAGATCCCTGGGGTCCGTAGCCCAAGCGAATCACCATCTGAACGTGGCCCCTGCCCTGCGCCGGATCACGGGCCAACAGGCGCAGGCCGGAGCTCTCAAGGGCGTGGGAGGTCAGGGAGGTGGCGAGGCCTGCGAGGGTCACCTCCAGCAGGACGCGCTCCAGTGCTTGGCCCGCGCACGTCAGTCGGCGGATGTGTCGCTCGGGGTGTGTTGGCGATGTCCGCCTCTGGTCCCAGTCGGGTCCACCGGTGCAGGTCTTCCATGTGTTCGGGGTTCGGGGGGTCACGGCTCTCGGCATCGTGGACCAGATTCAGCACGGATTCCATGCGCCAGGGCCCGGGGAACAGCAGCTCGGCTCCCTCCCGGCCGGCTGCGCTCTCCGACGCGGAGCGTACGTCCTCCGGAATGTGCTTCTCGTCGAAGGGGTGGCGGCTGGTGTGCCGCTGGCGGATCGCGGGATGCAGCCTGGGCAGGTCGTCCTCCTGCGGCGCGGTGTCGCGGGCTTCGTGCAGATGGACGGTGGCGAGCAGGAACGGCTCCGCATCCGATGTGCACTCGGTTGCCGGGATCCGAGCGAGGCATGGCTCGGTCGAGGTCGGCGAAGAGCAGGAGGAGGTCACGCTCGCCCGCCACGAAGCGGAGGCGCCACGGCTGCGCATTGTGCATGCTCATCCGGGGGCATCCGAGCCGGTACGGAGTGCCGGCGAAGCCGGAGGCCGCGATGTCGTCTTCGCCGGAGGAGGACTACGAGACCTTCGAGGGGGACAGCCAGCAGACCGCGGCTCGGGCGAGGGGTGCGACACGCGGTTTCCTGTCCGTGCTCGCACCGTCCGACGGGGATGAGGCAGACGCGGTGCTCATCGTGGTTTCCGAGCTGGTCAGCAATGCGATCCGCCATGCCGGCGGGGTGACGGGGTTCGGGCTTTGGGCCGGCTCGGGGACGGTTACGGTCACGGTGCACGAGGCCAGCCGCGAAACCCCGCAGCCACGGCTGACAGATCCGAGGGAGACGGCTGGGTTCGGCCGGCTCTTGGTGCCAGAACTCGCAAAGGATGTGCACGTCAGGGTGGCCCGACGGGCAAGGCAGTTTCAGTGGGCTTGCCCTTGTCCCACTGAACTCGGGGACAATCTCGATGCCCGGGCCCGGGACGTCCAGCCCAGCCCGGAGACAACTGCGGATCTGGCAGCCCACTCACCTACCGGCGGCGGCCGGCCACGCCGACGCGTTGGCGGCGGCACGCCCGCGTACCCGCGAGCGCGATGGCGAGGATCAGCGCCACGACCGCGGAGGGCCACGCGGCGATCGCCAACCAGCCGCCGGCCTTGGGCCCGGCGGCCACTCCGAGGGCCGCCGTGGCCATGGCGGCGGCCCCGAAGCCGATCAGGACGGCGACGACCTTCCGTTCACGCTGGGTACCGGGTACGGGCTGGGTGGGGCGTACTTGCGCCCAGTGGCGTGCGGCCTCCTGGGTCTCGCGTCGGCGCTGCGCGGCCGTGCGCAACCGAAGGCCCACCGTGACAACGGCACCCACGGCGGCTGCCGCACAGGGTATCCACCACGGCTCAGCAACGAGCAGCAAGATCGCGACTATCCCGGTCGTGGTCCAGCCGGTGAGGCAGGCTGCTGCGGCGTGACGGTGGGAGACGGGGCGGTCGGCTCCGGTACGCAGGTCGGCGAGTGCCGGCATGTACCAGGCACTGCCCGCTCCAGTCACCGCCGCGGCGCCGAGGGCGAGAACGGCTTGGGGACCGGCACTTCCCGACCGCCACCTCGTGATCGTCGGAGGGGTACCGGAGGCAGATAGGGCCGAACAGCCTCCGGTCGGACGTCGGATGGGGTCCAACGGCCCTCTTCGTCGCCCGGTGCGCGGACGCCGCTGGCCGCGGCTTGGGCTGTGCCTGCCACGGTGATCTGGGCGATCCGACCGACGGCGTCCCGGGTGAGTAGGCCTGGGCGAACAGCCGCTCGCGCGGGACGTACTGCATGCCGAAGGCGAGGCAGTCGGGCTTCTCGGTGACGTCCCAGCCGAGCAGCCGCATCCCGAACCCGTGGGCGATCCGGGCGAACGCGGCCCCGATCTTGCCGGGGCCCATCAGCCCGTCGAGCCGGAAGTCGAATTCCCGGGTACCGTGCGCGGCCCGGACGATCCGACGGTTGACCACCAGCGCCAGGGTCAAGGCGAACTCGGCGACCAAGTACGGCGAGTAGTACGAGGCCGGCCGACCGTGAGCCCCAGTTCCTTGGCTGCCCTCAGGTCGATGTTGTTGTGACTGGTGGACCCCTGAACGATCACCGGGTGCCGCCCTCGGCCGGCGAGCGCAGCACTCCGGCGTCCAGGATGTCGTTGACGCTGCTGAGTACCACCTCGTAGCCCGCGGCGGTGGGGACGGTGCCTTGGTCCAGGAACAGCCCGAGGCAGCGCAATTCGTGGCGGCCGGCGAACGCCTCGTAGAACGCTTCCCTCAGCAGCGGACCCTCGTCGGCCAGGACGCCGTACGCGACGATCTCCACCTGCTGCCCTTCCGTCGCATCGAGCGATCGCTTCTCCACCGTAGGCGAGCCTCGCTGAGGCGAAGAGGGCCGATGGGCTCAGCAGGTCGGTCCGCTCGGTCCGGACGTCGGCGATACGACGGGCCTGCCTGCGATGGTCACCTGCTGTCGCTGGTGTTGGTGTCCGTAAGGGCTGCTCGTCCCGCTTCGAGGCGGGCGGCGGGGATACGGAAGGGCGAGCAGGAGACGTAGTCGAGGGCCGCCCGGTGGAAGAAGTGGATGGACTGCGGGTCGCCACCGTGTTCGCCGCACACGCCGGTCTCCAGGCGGGGATTGACCGAGCGGCCCGCCTCGACGGCGATCTCCACCAGCCGTCCGACGCCCTCCTGGTCGATCGACTCGAACGGCGACACCGCGAAGACGCCCTTTTCCAGGTAGAGCGGGAAGAAAGAGGCCTCGGCGTCGTCGCGGGACAGGCCCCAGGTCGTCTGGGTGAGGTCGTTGGTGCCGAAGGAGAAGAAGTCGGCGGCCGTGGCGATGCGATCGGCGGTGAGCGCCGCGCGGGGCAGCTCGATCATGGTGCCGATCGGGCAGTCCAGCTCGATGCCGGTCTTGGCCGTGACCTCGGCGAGGACGCGTTCGGTCTCGGCGCGGGCCAGGCGCAGTTCCTCGACCGTCCCGACGAGCGGGATCATGATCTCGGCCCGAGGTGTGCCGCCGTCGCGCAGCCGATGCACCACCGCCTGCGCGATCGCCCGTACCTGCATGGCCATCAGGCCGGGCACGGCCAGGCCGAGACGTACCCCGCGCAGGCCCAGCATCGGGTTCTGCTCGTGCATGCGCTCGACGGCGGCGAGCAGCTCGCGGTCGTGAGGGTCCGGGTGCTCGGCGCGGACGATCTTGGCGGTGAGATCCGTGCGGTCGGGCAGGAACTCGTGCAGCGGCGGGTCGATCAGGCGGATCGTCACGGGCAGCCCGTCCATCGCCGCGAGGATGCCGGTGAAGTCCTCGCGCTGCAGCGGCAGCAGGGCGGCCAGGGCCTGCTCCCGGGCCGTGTCGTCGCGGGCCAGGATCATCGCCTCGACCAGCGCCCGGCGCTCGCCGAGGAACATGTGCTCGGTGCGGCACAGCCCGACACCCTGCGCACCGAGGTTACGGGCGCGTGCCGCGTCCTCGGGGGTGTCGGCGTTGGCCCGCACCTCCAGGCGTCGTATCGAGTCGGCGTGGGCCAGCGCACCGAGCACGGCTTCGGTGAGCGGGCCGGTGGCGGTGCCGGACTCCAGCGTGCGACCGACGTCGGACGCTGTGAGCGGCAACCCGCCGAGGTGGACGGTGCCGGCTGTGCCGTCGACGGACACGGTGTCGCCCTCCCGGACGACGAATCCCGACTCGGTGGTAAACCGGCGTCCTGCCACGTCGACGGCGAGGGCCTCGACCCCGCACACGCACACCTTGCCCATGCCGCGCGCGACCACGGCGGCATGGCTGGTCTTGCCGCCCCGGCTGGTCAGCACCGCCTGCGCGGCGATCATGCCGGGCAGGTCGTCGGGCGTGGTCTCCCGCCGGACCAGGACCACCCGCTCGCCTGCCGCGGCACGGCGTACGGCCTCCGCGGAGTCGAAGACGACGGCTCCCACCGCGGCGCCTGGCGAGGCGGGCACGCCGTGGGCGAGGGGCCGGTCGGTTGCCTGCACGTCGAAGCGGGGGAACATCAGCCGGGTCAGTTCAGTGCCGTCGACGCGGACCAGGGCCTCGTCCGCAGTGATTGTCCCTTCCTCACGCAGGTCATGGGCGATACGGAAGGCCGCCTCGGCGGTGCGCTTGCCCACCCGGGTCTGCAGGATCCACAGCTTGCCGCGCTCGACGGTGAACTCGACGTCGCACAGGTCGCGGTAGTGGCTCTCCAGGGTGCGCAGGTGGTCGCCGAGTTCGACGTAGGAGCGCGGGTCGAGCGTCTTGAGCTCGCTCAGGGGCAGCGCATCCCGCACGCCGGCGACGACGTCCTCGCCCTGAGCGTCCGGGAGGTAGTCGCCGTACATGCCGCGCTCGCCGGTGGCGGGGTCGCGGGTGAAGGCGACGCCGGTGCCGGAGTCGGGGCCGAGGTTGCCGAACACCATCGCCTGGACGTTCACGGCGGTACCGAGATCGTCACGAATGTGCTCGCGGTGGCGGTAGACGCGGGCGCGCTCAGTGTTCCAGGAGTCGAAGACGGCGCGGATGGCGCGGGAGAGCTGCTCGGCCGGGTCCTGCGGGAAGTCCTCGCCGGTCTCCTTGCGGATGATGTCCTTGAACTCCTCGGCAAGGCGGGTAAGTTCACCGGTGCCGAGGTCCTGGTCGTGCGCCGTGTGTGCGGCGATGGCCTGCTGAAACAGGCCGCCGTCGACGCCCATCACGGTGTGGCCGAACATCTGGATGAGCCGCCGGTAGGAGTCCCAGGCGAACCTCTCCTGCCCGGAGGCCTTGGCGAGCCCGGTGACGGACCGGTCGTTGAGGCCGATGTCGAGGATGGTTTCCATCATGCCGGGCATGGAGAAGCGGGCGCCGGATCGTACGGACACCAGCAGGGGGTCGTCGGCTGCGCCGAGGGTTCGGCCCATGGTGCGCTCGAGGCCGGCGAGGGCACGGGCCTCCTCGATGCCGAGTTCGGGCGGCTCCTGTCCCGTCGCGAGCCAGGCCTTGCAGGCGTGGGTGGTGACGGTGAAGCCCGGCGGCACGGGCAGCCCCAGCCGTGTCATCTCGGCCAGGCCGGCCCCCTTGCCGCCGAGCAGGTCGGCCATCTCCCGGCTGCCTTCAGTGAATTCGTACACGTACTTCGTCGGTGTGCTCATCGCGCTCTCCGGTTTCTCACTCGTGGGGCACGACGGCCAGCGGGCAGCCGACGTGGTGGACCGCCGCATGGGTGACAGGGCCGATACGCGCAAGCGTCGGCCGCAGGCGCCGGCCGACGACGAGGAGGCTCGCCGCAGAGGCGGCCCGGACCAGCGCCGTGGACGCCTTGCCCTTCACGACGGTCTCCAGGACCTCGGTCTCCGGATACTTGTCGCGCCACACCTTCAGCACCGCGGACAGGAACCCCTGCCACTCCTCGGCCCGCGCGGGATCACCGACCAGACCGATGTCGCCGGGGCCGAGGCTCATCGCGGAAGGCGGCTGCCAGGCGTGCACGACACGCAGCCGGGCGTGCCGCAGCCCGGCCTCCTCGAAGGCGAACTCGATGACCTCGTCGCAGGCGTCGGCGAGATCGATGCCGAGCACCACGTCCCGGTAGCCGGTACGGGTGGACGGGCTGCCGTCGTCCGCAGGGAAGTGCTCGTCCGCGGCCTCCTCCCCCTTGCGTACGAGGACGGCGGGACGCGGGGCCCTCGCGACCACCCCCAGGGCGACCGAGCCGACCAGCAGGCCGGCGAAGCCAGTGAGCCCCCGTGAGCCCAGCACCAACAGGTCGGCCTGCTCGGCGGCCTTCAGCAGGGCGACGGTCGCGGGCCCTTCGACCTGCTCGTCCGCGGTGAGGTGGACACCGGGGCAGGTACGGCGAATGCGGTCCTCCGCCTCGCGCAGGGCACGGCGCGCCAGATGCCGGTGCGCGGCGTTCGCCGACGCGCCGTCGTGCCCGCGCGGGTCCCAGTCCCAGGCGTGCAGCAGGCGCAGCGGCCGGTCGCGGCGTACCGCTTCCCGGGCGGCCCACTCCGCGGCGGCCAGACTCTCGGCCGATCCGTCGACTCCGGCGATGACAGGCGACAACATGGATGCGCACCTCCTGCGCTCGGTCTGCTCCTCACTGCCAGCGTCGTGCCACGCCGACTGTGCGGGTATGGGCCGCACGGTCTCCCCCAGGCCCGTTCGGCCCGTGCACCCGTCCCGAGGCGGGCGGCACGGTGGGGAGCGTGAAACCAGGCGTCGAGCGGACCGCTGCTGAAGAACCACACCGGGCGTTCGGCCAGTATCCGGCGGTGACGGTGGACGAAGTGGCGGGCGTCCTTGTGCCAGCGGCCCACGTACAGCGCGGCGCCGGCCACCACGGCGTCGTACGGAAGCACGCTCGCCACCGATTCGGCCGGCAGCACCTCGACGGTCACTCTGTCCTTGCGCAGTACGTCGGCGACGGCCTCGGCGATCTGGGCCGTCGAGCCGTTCGTCGAGCCGTAGGCGACCAGGACCTTGCCGGACATGGTGGTCCCTCTCTTCTCAGGTGCCTGTCACAGCCTGCGCAGCCAGTCTTCGGCCACGCCCTGCACAGCCCTCTCTTCGGGCTGAACGTGGCTGTCGTCCAGCCGGTGGCCGAGCTTGTCCACCACCGCGACCACGCCGTCGATCTGCCGGGACATGGAGACGGCGATCTCCGTCTCGCTCCTGCGCTCCATCTGGCCGGCGAGCGTGACCACACCCTCCACGACGGCGACGTCAACGGCGTGGGGCGCCAGCCAAAGGGCTCGCCCCAGCACCTCCTCGACCACCGCTTCGCGGATCTCCTTGTCAGGTCGCAGGAAGACCTGGAGCAGGTCCCGTCGGGTGACGATGCCGACGAGCCGGTCCTCCTCGTCCACGACCGGAAGCCGCTCCACATGCCGCTGGGCCATGGTTCGCGCGGCCTCGACGATGGTGTCCTCGGCGTGCACGGTGACCGGTGGTTCGGTCATCAGCTGACCGGCGGTGCGGGCCTCGGCCTTGGCGGCCTGCCGCCGGCCACCGCGGGTCAGCGCGGCAAGTGGAGCCCGGCGCTTGGGCTGGTACGGGTCGCGGATGGGCGCCTGGCGCACCATCAGATCCGTTTCGGAGATGACGCCGATGACCTTCTCGCCCTCGTCCACGACCGGCAGTCCGCTGATCTTGTGATCGGCGAGCAACCGTGCCACTTCCTTGAACGGGGTGCCGTACGCGGCGCGGACGACGTTCGTGGTCATCACGGAGCCGACCTTGTTGTGCTTCATTCTCGGTTCCTCCTCAACGGAGTCGGCGCAGATAGGGGTCCTTGGGCCCGCGCGGCACCAGGCGCACACGCGCGTCGAGCACGCAGACCCGTTCCGGTGTCGCGAGCACGGGGTTGAAGTCGACCTCGGCGAGCTGCGGAAGGTCGGCCGCCATGCGGGACAGACGCAGGAGCAGTTGCTCCAGGCCTTCGAGATCGGCCGCTCCGCTGCCGTGGGCGCCGAACAGCAGCGGGGCGCAGCGCGGGGCGGTGATCAGGTCGTGCACGTCGTGGTCGGTGAGCGGGGCCAGGCGGGCGGCGTGGTCGCCGAGGACCTCGGTCGCGGTGCCGCCGAGCCCGAACAGCACCAGTGGGCCGAAGACCTCGTCCTGGACGACGCCCGCGAACAGTTCGGTGCCGCGGGCCGCCAGCGGCTGCACGACCACGCCCGTGAGCAGCCCCGCGAACCGGGTCTCGAAGTCCCGGAAGGCGGCTCGCACTTGGGTATCGCCCTGGAGGTCGAGATGCACGGCACGCTGCTCGCTCTTGTGCAGCAGTCCCGGCCAGTGGGCCTTCATGACCACCCGGCCGTCGGGGCCGCGCAGCCGCCGGGCGGCGAGGACGGCGTCGTCCTCGGTCTCCGCCCACGCCCAGGGCAGCTGGGGGATGCCGTAGCAGGCCAGCAGATCGGCGCAGGTACGCGGGTCGAGCCAGCCGCCGTCCTCGTGCGCGGCCAGGAAGGTCTCGACGATCTCCTGCGCGTGAGCCGTGTCGACGCCGTCCAACTCCGGGACGGTGCCCACGGGCCTGGCGAGCCAGGCCGCGCGGCGTACGGCGTGGACCAGCGCCTGCGCCGCAGCCCGGGGTTCGGCATACGAGGGGATCGTGCCGCCGTCGGCAGCGGACAGCAGCTTTACCGGCAGGTCCTGTTCGAGGCGTACCGCGGCAAGTGGCTTGGCCCAGCGCCGGCGGGCGTCGGTGAGGGACCGGGCGAGGTCGTCGCCGGTCGCCGCGGCGACCGCCGTCGGTACCAGGGCCACCAGGACGGCGTCTACGCCCGGGTGGCGCATCAGCCGGTCCAGGCAGTCCGCAAGCTGGTCCTCGGTGACGGCGGCGGTGGCGTCGACGGGGTTGCCGACCGCGGCGCCCTGCGGGAGCACGGCGAGCAGGTCGTCGATCACGTCCGGGGTGAGCGACGGCAGGGCGAGTCCCGCCTCCGCACAGGCGTCGGCCGCCAGCACCCCGGCACCTCCCGCGTTGGTGACGATCGCAACGCGGCTGCCTGCGGGGAGAAGCTGGGAGTGCATCAGGGCGGCGGTTTCCAGGAGTTCGCCGACCGAGCGGGTGGCGGTGATGCCGGCCTGGGTGAACAGGGCCTGCCGGGTCATGGTGCGGGTGGCCGCCGCAGCGGTGTGTGAGGCCGCGGCGCGCCGGCCCGCCTGGGTGCGACCCGCGTCCACGGTCAGGACGGGCATACGGCGGGTGACGCGGCGCGCCGTGCGCGAGAACGCCCGCGGACTGCCGAAGGACTCCAGGTGCAGCAGCGCCAGTTCGGTGCGCCCGTCACTCTCCCACCACTGGAGCATGTCGTTGCCGCTGACGTCGTACTTGTCACCGAGCGAGGCGAAGGACGAGACGCCGATGCCCAGCCTGGACAACCCGTCCAGCAGCGCGATACCCACCCCACCGGACTGCACGGCGACACCAGCGGTGCCGGGACGCGGATGGCCGGCGGCGAACGTGGCGTCCAGACGCACATCTGGGTCGGTGTTGGAGATGCCGAGGCAGTTGGGGCCCACCAGGCGCATGCCATGCGAGCGGCACGCTGCCAGCAGCGCCCGCGCCTGCTCGGCATCGAGGCCGGAGGTGACCACCAGCAGCGCCCGGACACCGGCCTTGCCGCACTCCTCGGCTGCGGACGGCACAGCGGCCGCAGGCACGGCCACCACGACCAGGTCGGGGGTCTTCGGCAGGGCGCTCACCGACGGGTAGGACGGCACACCGAGGATGTGGTCGGCGTTCGGGTTCACGGCGAAGAGGCGGCGGGTGTAGCCGCCTGCCTTCAGGTGGTGCAGGATCGCCCGGCCGACCGAGCCGGGTTTGCGTCCGGCACCCACGACCGCGACCGCGCTCGGGCACAGCAGCGGTTCAAGGCTGACCACGTCGGCGGCCCGGCCCCGGGCCTCCACTGCCGACAGATAGGCGTCGTCCTCGTCGAGCCGGATGGTGCAGCGGACTTCCGGGCCTTCGAAGCGGCGGGCGGTGCGCAGGCCGAGGTCGGCGAAGAGCTGGAGCATCTCGCGGTTCTCGCTGAGTGCGTCGGCGGTGAAGGTGGTGATGCCCTCGGCTCGGGCGGCTGAGACCAGGTGCTCGACGAGCAGGGTGCCCACGCCGCGGTGGTGCAGGCCGTCGCACACCGCGACGGAGATCTCGGCCTCCTCCTTCTCTCCCGCCGTGTCGTACTCTGCAAGGCCGATCACTCGGTCCTGTGTCTCCGCCAGCAGCGCCCGGTAGCCGGGGCGCGCGGGAGCGCAGGCCCGGTCGGCAGCCAGGGCACCGGAGCGCCGACTGACCGAGAAGAACCGCAGCCGCAGGTTCTCCGGGGACATCTCCTCGTAGAGCCCCTGCAGTTGGTCGTGGTCGGCCGGGCTCACAGGACGGATGCACACGGTGGTGCCGTCCGCGAGCAGGGCGTGGACCGGGGGGTGGCTGAGCACATCGTCCGTCATCGCGGATCTCCTCCAAGGGTCTCGAGGGTTCGAGCATCCAGCGGAGCGGAGGGCGGTCCCAGGGGCTGTCCGGGGACGAGTCCTGGGCCGGTCGGCCCTAAGCTCATCGAGGCTTGTCGGCCTGGCCGCAGCGTGCGAACTGCCGCCCCTCCATGTCGTCATGGCCGTGCCGCACGGAGCCGTGCGCTCTGCCGGTGGCAGCCCGGCACCCTTGCGGGCTGGGCAGCTGGAGACATCGCCCGCCTCCGTGCCGGATTTCCGGGGCGCAGAGGGGCCGCTCCCTTCCGCATCCGTCAGTCGTCGGCCACCAAGGCAGTGAGGTCCAGGAGTCGGTTGGTGTAGCCCCACTCGTTGTCGTACCAGCCGAAGACCTTGGCCAGGGTCCCGTTGGCCTGGGTCAGGGCCGGGTCGAAGACGCAGGAGGCGGGGTCGCCGATGACGTCGCGGGAGACGATGGGGGCCGTCGAGACGCGCAGGATGCCGTTCAGCGGGCCGTCGGCGGCCTCGGCGAAGGCCGCGTTGATCTCGTCGGCGGTGGTCTCACGGTTCAGCACCACCGTGAGGTCGGTGAGCGAGCCGTCCTCGACCGGTACGCGGACCGCGATGCCGTCCAGTCCTCCGGCGAGCTCCGGCAGCACGAGGCCGACCGCGCGGGCGGCGCCGGTGCTGGTCGGGATGATGCTCAGCGCGGCCGAACGGGCCCGGCGCAGGTCCTTGTGCGGGCCGTCGAGCAGGGACTGGTCGTTGGTGTAGCCGTGGACGGTGGTCAGCAGGCCTCGGTCGATGCCGAAGACTTCGTCGAGCACCTTGGCCATGGGTGCGAGGCAGTTGGTGGTGCAGGAGGCGGCCGAGACGATCCGGTCGCGCTCGCGGTCGTACGTGTCGTCGTTGACGCCCATCACGATGGTGGCGTCCACTTCCTTGCCAGGGGCCGACAGCAGCACCGTACGGGCCCCGGCCTTCAGGTGCAGGGCGGCGGAGTCCCGATCGCGGAAGCGACCGGTGGACTCGATGACGATGTCCGCACCCCAGTCGGACCAGTGCAGGGCCGCGGGATCGCGCTCAGCAGTGACGTCGATACGCGTGCCGTCGATGATGATCGAGCTGTCGTCGTGCAGGACCTCGCGCCCGATGTGGCCGAAGGTCGAGTCGTACTCCAGCAGATGGGCGAGGGTGGCGGGCGGCGCGACGTCGTTGATCGCGACCACCCTGACGTCCTGGGTGCCCGCTTCGGCGCGGTCGAGGGCCGCGCGCAGATAGGTGCGGCCGATGCGGCCGAAGCCGTTGATGCCGACGCGTACGGTCATGGCGGTGAGCTCCTCATCGGTGAAGGGTTTCGGGTGGTGGTCCGGAATGCGCAGCTCTTCGGGGGTCGGTACGGTCGCGTCCAGGTGTTCGGCCTTGGGGCACCGAGCGGGGTGACGGCATGGCCGGCAAGGAGGCGGCGAGCCTGCCGCGCAAGGTGTACGGGAGGGAACTGCTAAGCCTGCCGACCGAGCGCGAGCGCACCCAGTGGTACCTCCAGCGGTACGTCGAGCACCTCCCGGCGGCCGGGGAGATCGTGCCGTTCGACCGGTCCTGGTACAACCGGGGCGGCGTCGAGCACGTGATGGGCTTCTGCACGCAGGAGGAGTACCAGGGGTTCCTGCGGCAGTGCCCGATCTTCGAGCCGATGCCGGTGGAGGACGGGATCCTACTGGTCCACACCGACATCACCGAGGCGCCCTGGTACGTGGCCGAGAGCGACGACAAGCGCCGGGCCCGGCTGAACATGATGGCCCACCTGCTGGGCTCGATCCCCTACCACGAGGTGCCGCCGCCGGTGCCGGAGCTTCCGCCCCGGCCGCCGCCGACCGGCTGCGAGCGCCCGCCGCGCGATCTGCAGACCTACGTCCCGATCACGCGGCGAGCCTCTGAGCAGCCGGTCACCTCGCTCACGCCCGCTGGGGTACGACGGCGACCGGGCAGACGGAGTGGTGCAGCACCGTCTGGGCGACGCGGCCGAGCTGGAGGCCGTAGTGGCCTTCGCGGCGCCGGGCCCCGACGACGAGCAGGCCGGCATCGGCCGAGGCGTCCAGCAGGACCCGGTGAGCGTGGCCCTCAACGGTGCGCCGGTGCACTTGGACGTCGGCCGGGAGGTCCTGCAGAGCCGCTTCCAGTTCCTCCACCGCGCGCTCTTCGTGCAGCCGGGCGGGTCCTCCGGCCGGCAGAGGGTGATCGGTGCTCTCGTGCGCCGGACACCGCCAGGCTCGTACGGCCTCCAGCGGCACACCACGACGTTGTGCCTCCTCGACGGCGAAGCGCACCGCCGCCGCGTCCGCCGGCTTCTCGCCGATGCCCAGGACGACGGCGCCCGCGCCGCGACGGACCCGGTTGTCGTGACTGCCGCGCAGCACGATCACAGGGCAGTGCCCGTGCCCGGCCACTGTCACACTGACGGAACCCAGAAGAGCCTCGGCGATGCCGCTGCGGCCCCGCGAGCCGAGGACCATCGCGGAGGCGGTGCGGCTCTCGCGTACCAGCGCGTACTCCGGCTCCTCGGGCAGCACGTCAGTGGTGACCTTCACCTCGGCCTGGTGGCTGTGCGCACGACGTGCCGCGCTCTCGACGATGTCCTCGGCCATCACCTCCTCGGAAGGCTTGCCCAGATCCTGGGTGAGGGAGGTGCCTTCGTACCGTTCCCACAGCGACGCGTACACGATCCGGAGCGGCAGCCCGCGCAGGGCGGCCTCGTCGGCCGCCCAGTCGACGGCGCGCAGGCTCGGCACGGAACCGTCGACGCCGACGACCACAGGGAGTTCCATCGTCCTCACCTTCCCGCGTCCAGGTCGAAGACGATCCGGGCTTTGATCTCGCCGCGCAGCACGGCGTCGATGGACTCGTTCACGGAAGCGAGCGGGCGGGTCTCGTAGATGACCTTGGTGCGGCCGGCCGCGTGGAGCTGGAAGACGTCGGCGAGGTCCTGCCGGGTGCCGACGATCGAGCCGATCACCGAGGTACCGTTGAGCACGGTGTCGAAGATCGGGACCTGGATGGTGCCGTGTGCGGGCAGGGCCACCATGACGAGCTTTCCGCCGCGCCGCAGGCCGGAGTTGACCGCCTCGAACGCCGCCGGGTTCACCGCGAGCGCGATGGCCGCGTGGGCGCCGCCGTGCTTCTTCAGCTCCTTGCCGACGTCCTGCTTGCGGGCGTCGATGACGATGTCCGCGCCGAGCTCGCGGGCGAGTTGGAGTTTGTCGTCGGTGACGTCGATCGCGGCGACCGTCGCTCCGGCGATCTTCGCGTACTGCAGCGCGAGGTGGCCGAGGCCGCCGACGCCGGAGATCGCGACCAGCTGCGCTGGCCTGACGTCTGCGACCTTGAGGGCCTTGTACGTCGTCACGCCGGCGCAGGTCAGCGGGGCGGCGTCGAACGGGGTGGCGCCCTCGGGCACCGGCTGGGCGAAGTCGGCCCAGGCCAGCATCTTCTCGGCGTATCCGCCGTCACAGCCGTACCCGGTGTCGACCTGCTGCTCACAAAGTGTCTCCCAGCCGGACAGGCAGTGCTCGCACCGCCCGCACGCCTTGCCCAGCCAGGGCACGGCGATCCGCTGCCCGACGCTCAGGTGGGTGACGCCCTCGCCGACCTTCTCGACCAGGCCGACGCCCTCGTGACCGGGGACGAACGGCGGGGCGGGCTTGACAGGCCAGTCGCCGTGCGCGGCGTGGATGTCGGTGTGGCACAGCCCGGAGGCCTCCACGCGGATACGGACCTGGCCGGGGCCGGGCTCGGGGTCGGGGCGCTCCTCGATGACCAGGGGCTCGCCGAAGGCTCGTACGACCGCTGCCTTCATGGTCTCTTCTCTCCTCTGCGGTGGCGCGTCAGTCGTGGGCGACTACGGCGACGGGGGCGGTGGCGTGGTGCAGGACGGCATGGGTCACGGGGCCGGTGTGGGCGCCGACGGAGGAGCGCCGGACGCGCCGGCCGACGACGACCAGGGAGGCCTCCTGCGAGGCGTCGATCAGCAGGCTGGACGGACTGCCGTAGTGGGACTGCTCGACCACCTCGACGTCCGGGAACTTCTGCCGCCAGGGGCGCAGTACCTCGGTCACCATGGTGGCGTCGCCCTTCGCCATCTCCCGTTCGACCGCGGGCTCCAGGGCCATGCCGTAGGCGTAGTAGGGCGGCGGGTTCCAGCCGTGCACGACGCGCAACGGCACGTTCCGGCACGCGGCAGCATCGAAGGCGAACCCGAGCAGCGCCTCGTCGGGATGGCCAACGTCGAGTCCGAGGACGACGGGGCGGAACGGGGCTGTGGTGGACGGGATGCCTGCCTGGTCCTTCTCGTGCTCGTCGGTGGCCTGCTCTCCGGCGCGGACCAGGACGACGGGACGCTCGGCGTACGCCACGACCGCGAGTCCGACGGAGCCGACGAGGAAGCCGCCGACCCCGCCCAGGCCACGCGAACCGAGGACGAGCAGCGCGGCGTCCTTCGCCGCGCGGACGAGGGCCTCGGCGGGCCGTCCAGTGACGTGTTCGGTGGTCACCTCAACGCCGGGGTGGCGCAGTCGCAGCCCTTCGGCGGTCTCGCGCGGCACCTTCTCGGTCCAGTGCTGCTGCGTCTCGGCGCCCAGCAGCGGGGCCTGGGCCACGGGCTCCGGCATCGGTTCCCAGACCTGGACGAGCTTCACCGGCAGTCCGCGCAGCTCCGCCTCACGGGCCGCCCACTCCGCCGCCGCGCGGCTCTCGGGAGAGCCGTCGAGGCCTACGGTGATGGTGCGGGGCATGATCTCCTCCTCCTGAATTCGGGGACCCGGGGGGACCCGATTCCAGCGTCGTGTTCATGGGTCTTGCGAGTCAGGGGCCGCCGGTCCCTCAGCGGGGCCGAAGGGCTATGCGGGGTCGGCGCGAGGGGTCCAGGGCCGGGGTCCGTCGCGCCGCGTGCGGGTCAGCGCAGCCAGGCGTGGTCACGGACGATCGGCAGCCGCGCCCACAACCGGCCCAGGCCCCAGGTGGCGCCCGCACTCGTGACCGCCACGGCGATCAGGGCCGCCGCGTAGATGACGTGGTAGTCGGCGAAGGGATTCGTCGACATGCTCGGCGCCCCGTTCGACAGGTGCCTGGCCGGCGGCCACTCGGCAATCCACATCAACGCCATCATCGCCACGCCGGCCACCGCGGCCGGACGCAGCGCCACACCGGTGATGACAGCCATGCCGATGCCGAGCAGACCCAGCATGAACAGCCAGTCCGCCCAGGTGTCGCCGGCCCACGAGTGGAAGGTCGACTGCATCGGCCCGGCGGCAACGGAACTGAGGAAGCCCTTCGTCGGCGACCCGCCGTCGATCCAGCCCTTGCCGGACGCGGTCGCGTAGCCCAAGCCGAAGGCTTTGTCCAGGAACGCCCACAGGAAGACGAAACCGGTGAGCAGACGCAGGGACGCGAGGACGTAGGCCCGCACGGCGTAGACGTCGGTGTCGGCGCGTGCCGACACGGCGATCGCGGAGCCGCTCCGGTTCCTGCGGAAGGACAGGTGGAAGCCCGGGCTCCGGTGAGAGTGCTCGTGTACGGCCATGGTGGCGATCCCTTCGGTTACGGTCCTCTCGGTGTCTGACGCCCTCACTCTTGTCCTGCGGGTCCGGGTGCGCCTGATGCCGAAGGTCTGTAGCCATGGGGCTGAACGACCTTGCTCGCAGGGCCATTTGGGCGTGCGGTCACAGATGGGCCTACGGGATGCGCGGTGGCCTCTCACGTACTCGACCAGGGCACCGAGCCCGGGCACCAGCCGTCGCCACCCAGCCACAGTGGGGCTGCTGTGCCTCGTGGCACGGACGCTGCCGGCTGGGCTTCCTCGCGGACCTGCTCTCCCGACCCGTCCTGATCGGATACCTCGCGGGCGTGGCCCTGATCATGATGGTGTATCAGCTGCCCAAACTCACCGGGGTGAGGACGACCGGCTCCGAGTTCTTCGCCCAACCGTGGTCATTCCTCAGCCATCTGGCGGATGATCGACCTCGCGGGCTTCCGCCGCCTGGCTTCCTTCCGCCGCCGCGCACTGCTGCTCGCGCTGGGCATCCTGGCCGGGGTGCTCGCCCTGGACATCCTGTACGGCGTGATCGTGGCCGTGGGCCTGTCGGTGGCCGAGCTGCCGGCCCGGGTGGCCCGCCCGCACAACGCGGTCGAGGGGCTGGTGCCCCAGGTGGCGGGCATGCACGACGTGGACGACTACCCGCAGGCCCTACGATCCCCGGCCTGCTGGTCCACCGCTACGACTCGCCCCTGTTCTTCGCCAACGCCGAGGACTTCCGGCGCCGCGCCCCGGCCGCCGTCGACGAACAGACAGAGCCGCTTCCCCGCGTCTGGTGGACGTTCTTTCCGCCACTCTCATGGAAGCACTGTGCGTGCCGCACGACCAAGGACGAGCGGGTCCCTCGGGGGTTCCGCTCGGCCCGTGTTCGGCGGCGGTGTCAGGCGTGCGGGACGACCGCGACCGGCGCGGCAGCGTGCTGGAGCACCGCATGGGTGACCGGTCCGATGTGCGGCCCGAGCGCCGTGTGGGATGTGGCCCTGCCGACAACCAGCAAAGCAGCGTCCTGACTGGCATCGACCAGGTGCGACGCCGGGCGGCCGATCACGGTCTGCTCGGTCACCTCGATATCCGGGAACTTCTCTCGCCAGGGCCCCAGCAGGTCGGCCCGGCCCTGCTGAATCCACGCGGCCGACCCGCCGTGCAGCGCGCGGTCCGAGGTGAGCGCCGGCTCGCCGGGTTCCTCCGTGGTGACGCAACCGTGGACGACCCGCAGGCGGGCAGCCCGCCGCGAGGCGGCGTCGAAGGCGAACTCCAGAACGGCGTCGTCGGGGCCGTCCAGATCCACACCCACCACCACGTCGCCATACGCCGTTGCCCTGGCACGGCTGTCGCTCTCCTGCGACCCGTCGGCGCCGGGACGGATCAGCACCACCGGCCGTCGAGCCCGCGCGACCACCGTCTGGCTCACCGAACCCAGCAGGAACCCCACGGTCCTGCCCAGACCACGCGACCCGAGCACCAGCATGTCGGCGTCCGTCGCTGCGGCCACCAGGGCCGCCGTCGGCTCACCGGACAGGAGGTCTGCGGCGAGGAGCAGGCCCGGATGACGGCGCGTCAAGGCCACGCGGGCATCGGACAGCAGACGCGCGGACCACTCGGGATCAGGCGGACTTACCGCGACTCCCGCCATCGACGCGTACGTGGCAGCCGAGTGTTCCCAGGCGTGCACGAGCCGCAGGGGAACGCCGCGCAGCAGGGACTCGCGGGCCGCCCATTCGGCGGCGGCGAGGCTCTGGTGGCTGCCGTCGAGGCCGACGGTGACGGGACGAGGGTTTGCGGACATGAGAGCTGGCCTCCTTCGTGAGGGGTCCACTCTCTTGGACCGATGCCCTGTTACAGGAGGGACCACTGGTCCCCGAAGGGCGTCCGGTCGGCCGCAACCGCGCGGCGCGAGGTCACCACGTGTCGATACGGCGGCCCGTGACCACGGTGAGCCCTATGCGGATCCAAAGGTCGCGCACCCCGGCGGCCCACGGGTCGCTGTAGGCACGCTCGGCGAGACGGCGTACGGCCTCGGGGTCCGTTACCGCTTCGGCACGCCCGCGTACCAAGACGCTCCACCCCTGGCTCAACGCGTCGTCCACGCGGTCGACTTCGAAGGCCACCTCTTGGTCGAGCCCCTGCGTGGGCACGGAGTCCTGCCGGGTCCGGAACGCGATGGCGTCGTCGACGACGGAGTAGTTGACGGGGACGACAACGGGTGCGGCGCCGGTCGGTATCGCCAGTCGGCCCACACCGTGAGTGGTGGCTTCCGTCCGCAGCGGCCGGTAGCGTGCAGCTGCCGCGGGCGGAGTCGCCCTGTCGCAAGAACCCGCGACGGTCTGGCGCCGTTCCTGTCGCCGGGCCGCCAGGGCCAGATCTCTGCTAGTGCCCCGTATTTCCAGCATGGACGGGCTCGCAGGGCTCCGCTTGGGCCACACGGCCCTCACCGCCGGGGTCACAGGACCGCACGGCGCTGGATCTGCCAATCCGCGCTGAACAGCTCCCCCCACAGCGGACCCTCCGGAGGCACCATGAACCCCGTTGCCCGAGGTAGGCGGCCACAGCGCGGTGGCCGCCCACCGGACGCGGCGCGACAACCGAAGAAGCGTTCCACGGTCAGCCCTGGGCGAGGTCCGGGCGGATGAGCGTCCCCGCCCTGCCATGGACGATCTCGTACGCCGCAGCCAGAGCACCGATGGCGGCCAGGCCTCCGGTGTGCTCGACGAACCGTGCTGCCGCGTCGGCCTTGGGGCCCATGGAACCGTCGGGGAAGCCGCCGCGGCGCAGCTCGTCGGGTGTCGCGTCCAGGACGGGCCGCTGGTCGGGGGTGCCGTACCCCTCGTACACGTTGGGTACGTCGGTGAGGATGAGCAGGAAGTCCGCCTTCAGGTCCTCGGCAAGCAGGGCGGCGGTGAGGTCCTTGTCGATGACGGCTTCGACGCCGGTCAGTGCACCGGTGTCGCGGTCGGCGGTGACGGGGACGCCTCCGCCGCCGGCGCAGATCACGAGCGTGCCGCTGTTGAGCAGGTCGTGGATGGTGTCGGTCTCCACGATGCGTTCGGGCACCGGGGAGGGTACGACCCGGCGCCAGCCGCCCGTGTCCCGTGCGATGTGCCAGCCGCGCTTGCCGGCGAGGGATTTCGCCAGGGCTGGGGGGTAGACCTGGCCGACGAACTTCGTGGGCCGTTCGAAGGCCGGATCGTCGGCCCGCACGACGGTGTGCGTGACGAGGGTGGCGATCCGGCGCCCGGGCAGGGCGTCGTGCAAGGTGCGGGCCAGCAGGGAGCCGATCATGCCCTGGGTCTGGGCGCCGAGCAGATGGAGTGGGTAGGGGGCGCTGAGCGCGGGGTCGGCGGCGCTCTCCATGGCGAGCAGGCCGATCTGCGGGCCGTTGCCGTGGGTGATGACCAGCTCGTGTTCGTGGGCGAGGGCGGCCAGGGCGTCGGCGACGCGGTCGATGTTGGCCTGCTGGACGGCGGCGTCGGGGCGTTCGCCGCGGTGCAGCAGGGCGTTGCCGCCGAGGGCGACGACGATGCGCATGGTTCAGTCCTCCAGGGTGGCGACGAGTACGGCCTTGATGGTGTGGAGGCGGTTCTCGGCCTGGTCGAAGACGATCGAGGCGGGCGAGGAGAAGACGTCGTCGGTGACTTCCAGTCCGTCCAGGCCGTAGGAGGCGTAGAGGTCCCGGCCCAAGCGGGTGCGGCGGTCGTGCAGGGACGGCAGGCAGTGCATGAACTTCACGTCCGGGTTGCCGGTGCGGGCGAGCGTCTTGTCGTTGACCTGGTACGGGAGCAGCAGATCGATGCGCTGTCGCCAGGTGTCGGCGGGCTCGCCCATGGAGACCCAGACGTCGGTGTGCAGGAAGTCGGCGCCGCGTACGGCGGTCTCGACGTCTTCGGTGAGCGTAATGCGGGCTCCGCTGCGCTCGGCCAGAGCGCGACAGGAGGCCACGAGGGCACTGTCGGGCCAGAGCGGGGCCGGGGCGGCGATGCGGACGTCCATGCCGAGCAGGGCACCCATCGACAGCAGGGAATTGCCCATGTTGTTGCGGGCGTCGCCCAGGTAGCAGTAGGCGATGTCCGGCAGCGGCTTGGGGCTGTGCTCGCGCATGGTGAGGACGTCGCACAGACTCTGGGTGGGGTGCGCGGTGTCGGTCAGCCCGTTGTAGACGGGAATGCCGGCGTGGGCGGCCAGTTCGGTGACGATCGACTGGGTGAAGCCCCGGTACTCGACGCCGTCGAACATGCGGCCGAGGACACGTGCGGTGTCGGCGATGGACTCCTTGTGGCCGATGTGGGTGTCGCCTGGGCCGAGGTAGGTGGTGGCCGCACCCTGGTCGGCGGCGGCGACCTCGAAGGCGCAGCGGGTGCGGGTGGACGTCTTCTCGAAGATCAGCGCGACGTTCCGGCCGGTCAACCGGGGCCGCTCGGTGCCGGCGCGCTTGGCCGCCTTGAGGTCGGCTGCCAGGTCCAGGAGGTGGCGGATCTCGGCCGGGGCGAAGTCGAGTTCGCTCAGATAGGAGCGGCCTCGGAGGTCGACGGTCATGGTGGTGTTCCCCTTGCTGGGTCAGGCGGCCGGGTCGCGTTCGATGGGGCAGCTCATGCAGCGCGGGCCGCCGCGTCCGCGGCCGAGTTCGGCGCCGGCGATGGTGACGACCTCGATGCCCTGCTTGCGCAGATAGGTGTTGGTGGTGACGTTGCGCTCGTAGCCGACGACGACACCGGGGGCGACGGCCAGGAAGTTGCTGCCGTCGTCCCACTGCTCTCGCTCAGCGTTGCGGAGGTCCTGCGGCGCCGACAGCATGCGGACCTTGTCCAGGTCGAGGACCTCGGCGAGCGCGGTGGCCAGGTCGGAGTTCGGGGTGACGTCGAAGCCGGTCTCGCGAGTGTCGCTGGGCGTCAGGGTCCAGGAGCGCAAGGAGTCGGCCAGGCCCGGGTAAATGACGAAGGTGTCCCGGTCGACCATGGTCAGCACCGTGTCGAGGTGCATGTAGGCGCGCGTAGCAGGAAGCTGGACGGCGATCAGTCGGTTCGCGGTGCCGGTGGCGAACAGTCGCGTGGCGAGATTCTCCACCGCCTGCGGGGTGCTGCGCTCCCCCATACCCACCATGACGGCGCCGTTGCCGAGGACGTGCACGTCTCCGCCCTCCAGGGTGCCCACCGCCCCGTCGAGGAGCGGTTCGGTCCCGGCACCGGCGAACATCGGGTGGAAGCGGTAGATGGCTTCGGCATGCCGGCTCTCGCGCCGCCGGGCGGGCTTGGCCATCGGGTTGACGGACAACCGGTCGTACATCCAGCAGGAGTTGTCGCGCGGGAAGAGGTGGTTGGGCAGCGGGGCGAGCGCGAAGTCGTCGCCGTCCAGCGCGTTCCACACCAGGCTGTGCGGGGTGGCGAGCGGCAGGTCGCTTTTCAGCAGCCCGCCGATGAGGTAGCCCGCGAGGGTCTCCCCGTCCATGTCCGCGCACAGCTCGCGCACCGGATCGATGAGGGCGGGGCCGACCGTGGCCAGGGTGACCACCCGGTCCAGGAGCCAGTCGCGGGCCTCGGGGACGTCGAGAGTCTGGGCGAGCAGGTCGGCGAAGTAGTGGACGCGGGCGCCGTGGTCGCGCAGCACCTGCGCGAAGGCGTCGTGCTCCTCACGGGCGCGCTTGGCCCACAGGATGTCGTCGAAGAGCAGGGCGCCGACGTTGCGCGGGGTGAGGCGGGAGAGTTCGAGGCCGGGGCGGTGCAGGATCACCTGGCGCAGGCGGCCGACCTCGGAGTCGACGTGGAAAGTGTTCATGCTGGAGTTCCTCCGTGCTGCAGTGGTGGTCAGTCGTGGTGGCGGAAGGCGCTCCACTTGCGGAGTCCGCCGGTACGGCTCGTGCGCAGTCCACGGGAGAGCCGTGGAGCCGGCGGAGGCGTCTCGGGAGCCCGCTCGTGCTGGGCGGGGATCGCCGCGGTCTTCGGAGCCACGGTCTCGCCGTAGACGGCCTGGCCGCGCTTGAGCCAGACGTAGACCGGCACTCCGAGCAGCAACACGAACAGGCCGTAGTAGACCGTCTGGTAGCCGCTGCCCTGGATCGACCAGTACGAGAAGGCCAGGGCCAGGGCGGCGACGGTGACGTCTCGGGCCAGCAGACGGGAGCTCAGGCTCTCCTGGCCGCGCACGAGCAGCCAGTACAGCTGGGCGGCGGCGGAGAACAGGTACGGGATGACGGCGGTCAGCACGCTCAGCAGCACGATCTTGGTGAAGACGTCGTCGAAGCGCGTGTAGCTGAACACCGTGATCAGCGAGGCCAGCACGGTCGAGGCGACGATGCCGAAGACCGGGACGCCGTTCTCGCCGCGCAGCCTGGCGAAGGCTCGGGGGAAGAGTCCGTCGCGCGCAGCGGCGTACGGCATCTCGGCGCACAGCATGGTCCAGCCGTTGAGCGCGCCGATGCCCGAGATGATCGCGGCGACGGCGACGGCGTCCCCTGCCCAGGTGCCGCCGAAGATGTTGTCGGTGGCGTCGGTGAAGGGTGCGGTCGAGTGACCCAACGCGCCGTGCGAGACGGTCCCGAAGACCGAGAGGGTGCCCAGAATGTAGATCACCGCGCAGACGAGGGTGCCATAGATGGTGGCGCGCGGAACGTTCCGCTCCGGCTCACGCACCCGGCCGGCGACCACGGAAGCAGCCTCCAGCCCCAGATAGCTGAACAGGGCGATGGCGGCCGCGGCCGAGAGCGCGCCCAGCGTCGACTGCCCGCTGGCGTTGAAGTCGCCGAAGTTGTGGGAATCGATGAACAGCAGCCCGACGGTGGCCATGAAGACCAGCGGGACGAACTTCAGCACGGTCGTGATCACCTGGAACGCTCCCGTGTTCCGGACGCCGGTGAGGTTGATCGCCGCGGGGATCCACAGGCCGATCAGTGCGAGGAGCACCGAAATCCGCTTCTGGTGCCCGGTGTTGACGAACACCTCGACATACCCGACCCAGGCCACCACGATCGCTGCGTTGCCGGCCCATGCGGTGATCCAGTACGACCAGGCGTTGAGGAACCCGGCGAACTCGCCGAAGGCCTCACGGGCGTAGACGTACGGCCCACCGCTGGCGGGAGCCCGCTTCGACAGCGCCCCGAAGGTCAGCGCCAGCGCCAGCGCGCCGAGGGTCACGACGCCGAACGCGACGAGGGAGATGGGGCCGTACGGGGCGAGCGCGGAGGGCAGCGCGAAGACCCCGGTGCCGATGATGCTGCCGATCACGAGCGCGGAGGCGGCGGGAAGGCCGAGCGCCACCGTCGGCGCGGTCCCCTTTCCGCCGTTTGTGCCTCTGGGCATGGTTGTACTCCTTGCGTGGTTCGCTACGGGTGGTTGGATCCGTGAACGATCTTTCTGCGTAGGCGCCGGGCGCGGTCAGCGGCCACACGGCCCGTGAGCGGTCCGATGGTCCCGGTGCCGCAGGCCCGGACAGCCCAACCCGCCCCACCGCCTGCCAACTGGGCGCGGGGCTGGGGCCGTTCGGCCTTGACACGGGGCCGAACGGCCCGCTCCGGAGCAATGGGCCGGGTCGACAATGGGAGCCAGGCGCCACAGCCGACCCATCCAGACGCGCCGACAACGGGCTGCGATGCCAGGTCCTTCCGGCTCGTTCGAAGTGGGGCATTTCTCCCGCGGAGCCCCAGGAGCCACGAAGACATCCACGCGGGTCGCATGTCGGGGGAGTCACGACGATCGCGCCACGGCCGCCGCCCTCGCCCGCACACGGGCGGCGGCCGTTGTCGGCTGCGCGGTCAGCCACCCTCCGAGCGCGCCCTTCAGCTCCCGGCACCAGACACCCGACACCACGCTGCTGCCCAGCCCTCGGGCCGGGTGGTCCGTGCTCGGGGCCGGATGGCCCCTCACCTGCTCCCGGCCGCCGCCGCAGACTGAAAGTGCCAGGTTCCCATCCCCCGTCCGGGAGGCAGGCCATGTACACCCCGACCATGCTGCGCGCGCTGCCCACCGACCACCGGCAGCGCATCATGCGCATCGCCCGGGAGGTGTCCTTCCCGCAGGGAACGCGCATCTTCCAGGAGGGAGCCCCGGCGGACCGGTTCTGGATCATCCGCACCGGCTCCGTCGAGCTCGACACCCATGTGCCGGGCCGGCGCACCGCCGTGATCGAGACACTCGGTCACGACGAACTCGTCGGCTGGTCCTGGCTGTTCCCGCCACACGTCTGGCATCTGGGTGCCACGGCGACAACGCCGGTGCGGGCCTACGAGTTCGACGCCGTGGCCGTCCGCTCCCTATGTCAGGATGACCCGGCCCTCGGCCAGGCCGTCACCCAGTGGGTCGGCGAGGTGCTCGCCCACCGCCTGCGCACGACCAGGACCCGGCTGCTGGACCTCTACGCCCCCTACGGCGCCGGAAGCACCGTGTGAGCGGGCCGAAGCGACGAAGGAGTCTCCATGTACGGCACCCCGCACATCGTCAGCGACGTCATGTCCCACACGGTTGCCGCCGTCGGTCGGCGGGCCACGTTCAAGGAGATCGTGCGGCTGATGCAGGACTGGAAGGTGAGCGCCCTGCCCGTCCTCGAGGGCGAGGGCCGCGTGGTCGGCGTCGTCTCCGAGGCTGACCTGCTGCCGAAGGAGGAGTTCCGCGACAGCGACCCCGACCGGCATGCGCAGCAGCGTCGTCTCGGCGACCTGGCGAAGGCCGGCGGCCTCACCGCAGAGGACCTGATGACTTCCCCGGCCCTCACCGTCCGGGCGAACGCGACGCTCGCACAGGCCGCGCGCACGATGGCACACGCCAAGGTCAAGCGACTCCCCGTCGTCGACGAAGTCGGCATGCTGCAGGGCGTCGTCAGCCGCGCCGACCTGCTGAAGGTGTTCCTGCGTGACGACGAGGAGATCGCGGAGGAGGTCCGTCGGGAAGTCGTGGCAGCTCTCTTCCCCGCGCTGCAGTCGACCCTGCGGGTGGCGGTACGGGACGGCATCGTGAAACTCAGCGGCCACGCCCGCGACACCTCCCTGGTCCCGCTGGCCGCACGCCTGGTCCGGGCCGTCGAGGGTGTGGTGGACGTGGAATTCGAGCTCACGCGATCCGCCGGCTCGACCGCGTCAACCACCCCCGGCAAGGGCGAGGAGCGCCTGTCTTCGGCATGACCGACGACGCGCTGCGGAGCGTCCAGCGGATCCGCGGGCAGCTCCGCTAGTCCTCCTCTACGGGAACCCGCCAGGTCAGCGTGGTGCCGCCGCCGTCGGCCGGGCTGGACCACTCCAGCTCGCCGCCCAGTTGCTCGGCCCTTTCGGCCATGTTGCGCAGGCCGCCGCGGCGGCCGTCCGGCGGGATGCCCACGCCGTTGTCGGAGACCGTGAGCCGCGCCTCGTGCCCGTCGGTCTCGAGGCCGACATCGGCGCGGTCGGCGTGCGCGCGCCGGGCGATGTTGGTCAGGGACTCGGAGAGGACGGCCATTAGGTGATCGGCGATCCCCTTTGGCACGTCCGTGTCGAGCAGACCCTCCATGCGCACGCTGGGGGCGAAGCCCATGACCGGAGCTGCCTCGCCGACCGCGCGACCACGCGGGCCCGTAGGCCGGCCCCGCCGGTACGGTCGTCGCGCGACCGCAGACCGAAGATGGTCGACCTGATGATCTTGATGGTCTCGTCCAGGTCGTCCACCGCTCGCAGCACGCGCTCCGAGGCCTCCGCGTGCTCGATGAAGCGGCCGGCGCTCTGCAGCGTCGTACCAGTGGCGAACAGCGGCTGGATAGGGTCCTGCACCGCAAGGAGGCGGTCCGCAAGTCGGCCACTCCCCCACCATGGCGTGGTGGCCAGGCCGTCAGCGGGCGGGATTGGAGTCTCCCGGCCCTCCGGTACGAGGCGGGTCGGCCCTCCACCAGGTACGTCCGGGCCCTGCGGCCCGGGGCAGGTGGCTGCGACGCTGAAGGGGCGGCGAGACGGTCGGTAGGAGCCTTGAGGCAGAGGCACTGTTCCCCAGCGGGAAGCAAGTCCTGCCACCCCCGCCCGTACCGGTGAAGGTAGGGAAGCGCCATGAAGTCACTCACCGTCGGCGAAGTCATGACCAGCGAGGTCGTCTGTGCAAGCCGGCAGACGCCGTTGGACGACGTGGTAGGGCTGCTGGAGCGGCACCGCATCCGCGCCCTGCCGGTCGTCGACCACGATGACAAGGTGGTCGGGGTGGTCTCCGGCGCCGACCTCACGCGTGGCCCCGTAGCCGCGACCGTGGCAGGGCTGATGGCGACCCCGGCGGTCACCATCCATCCGGAGCAGCGTGTTTCGGATGCCGCCAGACTGATGGAACGTCAGGGCGTCGATCGGCTTCCCGTGGTGGATGAGGAGGACCGTCTCATCGGTATCGCCACCCGTCGCGACCTGCTGCGGGTCTTCCTGCGTACGGATGAGGAGATCCGCCGGCAGGTGATCCAGGAGATCCTGGTCGGCGCACTGGGCCTGCCATCCGACGCCGTCGCCGTATCCGTCCGGGACGGCATGGTCACGCTGGAAGGACGCCTCCATCGTCGCAGCGACATCCCTCTGGCGATTCGGTCGACCTGGCGTGCGGAGGGCGTCGTCGGTGTGTTCAACGAGCTCGGCTTCGACATCGACGACTGCCGCCCCGCGCAACCGGCCGCGCACTGAGTCCTTCACCGGCAACCCCAGCGGCGGAGGTCACACCGCGATGAACCCCAGGGCGGGCCCCTTGTCCGAAGGGCTCCCCCGCCCGCCCGAAGCGGTACCGGTCAGCCCCCGGAAGGGACCATCGGCACCTGGGAGTGGGGGCAGGGCAGAACGAGAGTGAAGACATGGGCGGCACCGGTCTCTCACGGTGCCGCTCACGTCCGCTCACCGCCGGGCACGCTCGGCGGCCCTCGTCAAGGGAGGCGCACCCATGACCCGCCACGACGCCGGAACCGAGGCAACGGCCACCTCCGGCGCGCCGTCCGACACCACCATCGCCGTGGACCAACTGGTCACGAACGGGCTCAAGGCGCTCGCCGACTACGACGCCCTCACCCAGGAACAGGTCGACCACATCGTGAAGAAGGCCTCGGTCGCCGCCCTGGACCAGCACACCGCGCTGGCCCGCCTCGCCGTCGAGGAGACCCGACGCGGCGTCTTCGAGGACAAGGCGGCCAAGAACATGTTCGCGTGCGAGCACGTCACACACAGCATGGGCCCGATGAGGACCGTCGGCGTCATTGCCCGCGACGACATCGAGGACATGGTCGAGGTGGCCGAGCCGGTCGGTGTGGTCTGTGCGATCACGCCCGTCACCAACCCGACCTCCACGACCGTCTTCAAGGCCCTGATGGCCTTGAAGACCCGCAATCCGATCGTGTTCGCCTTCCACCCCTCCGCCCAGCGGTGCAGCACGGCGGCGGCCCGGATCGTCCGGGACGCGGCCGTTGCCGCTGGCGCGCCGGAGCACTGCGTGCAGTGGATCGAGAGCCCGTCCGTGGAAGCGACGGGCATCCTGATGCGCCACCCCGGCGTCTCCCTGATCCTCGCCACCGGCGGCAACGCCATGGTCCGGGCCGCCTACTCGGCGGGCAAGCCCGCCCTGGGGGTCGGCGCCGGCAACGTACCCGCGTATGTGCACAAGAGCGCCAAGCTGCGCCGGGCCGTCAACGACCTCGTGCTGTCCAAGTCCTTCGACAACGGCATGATCTGTGCCTCCGAACAGGCCGTCATCCTGGACGACGAGATCTACGACGCCGCAGTGGCCGAATTCCGGACCCTGCACGCCCACCTCGCGACCCCGGAGGAGAAGGCGAAGCTGGAGGCGTTCCTGTTCCCGACCGGACGGGCGAACGCAGGCTGCGAACCCAAGGTCAACGCCGCAGCCGTCGGGCAGAGCCCTGCCTGGATCGCCGAAAACGCCGGCTTCGCTGTCCCGGACAACACCTCACTGATTCTGGTCGAGGCCGACCGGGTCGGCCCCGATGAGCCACTGAGCCGGGAGAAGCTCTGCCCGGTGCTCGCCGTGCTGCGTGCCGACTCCGAGCAGCAGGGCTTCGATCTCGCAGCCGACATGGTCGAGTTCCACGGCCAGGGCCACACAGCGGTCATCCACACCGAGGACCCTGCGCTCGCGGAGGCGTACGGCCGGCGTATGAAGACGGTGCGGATCATCGTCAACGCTCCGTCGTCGCAGGGAGCGATCGGCGGCATCTACAACAGTCTGATGCCGTCACTCACCCTGGGCTGCGGCTCCTGGGGCCACACGTCGGTGTCCAACAACGTCTCGGCCGCCCAACTGCTGAACGTCAAGCGGGTCAGCGCCCGACGCAACAACCTGCAGTGGTTCAAGATACCGCCGAAGATCTACTTCGAGCCGCAGTCCATCCGGTATCTGGCCTCGATGCCGGACGTCCACCGCGTCACGATCGTCACCGACGCCACCATGACCCGCCTCGGCTTCGTCGACCGCGTCAGCCGCGTCCTGCAGCGCCGCCACGAGCCGGTCACCCTCCAGACCATCGACAACGTCGAACCGGAGCCGAGCATCGACTCTGTCCAGCGCGGCGCCCAGCTCATGCGGGACTTCCGTCCGGACACGATCATCGCGCTCGGCGGCGGCTCCCCGATGGACGCCGCCAAGGTGATGTGGCTGCTGTACGAGCACCCGGACGTCGACTTCGCCGACATGCGGCAGAAGTTCTCCGACATCCGCAAGCGCGCCTTCCGCTTCCCGGTCCTCGGAACCCGGGCGCACCTGGTGTGCGTGCCCACCACATCCGGCACCGGCGCGGAGGTCACCCCCTTCGCGGTCATCTCCGACCCGGCCACCGGCAAGAAGTACCCGCTGGCCGATTACGCGCTCACCCCCAGCGTGGCCATCGTCGACCCGCTGCTCACCGCGGACCTGCCCCCGGCGCTGGCCGCCGACAGCGGCTTCGACGCACTCACCCACGCCATCGAGTCATACGTGTCCGTGTACGCGAACGACTTCACCGACGGCCTCGCCCTGCACGCCATCCGGCTGATCTTCGACAACATCGAAGCGGCGGTCAACGACCGCACCGGCCGCCCCGACGCGCGGGAGAAGATGCACAACGCGGCCACCATCGCCGGCATGGCCTTCGGGAACGCCTTCCTCGGCATCGTCCACGCCATGTCCCACACCCTCGGCGCCACATTCCACATCGCGCACGGCCGCACCAACGCCGTGCTGCTGCCACACGTCATCCGCTACAACGGCACCATCCCGAAGAAGCTCACGGGCTGGCCCAAGTACGAGAACTACCGCGCCCCCGAACGCTTCCAGGAGATCGCCTGCGCCCTCGGCCTGCCTGCCTCCACCTCACAGGAGGGCGTGGAGTCGTTGGCCACCGCGGTGGAGCGGCTGCGCGACGCCGTGGGCATCGAGCCGTCCTTCCAGGCCCTGGGCATCGACGAGCAGTCCTTTCTTGACGCGCTGCCCCAGCAGGCCTTGAACGCTTACGAGGACCAGTGCGCCCCGGCCAACCCGCGGATGCCCATGCTCGACGACATGGAGGAGATCATGCGTACCGCCTACCACTGGGGTGTGCAGGGTCGGCCGGCAGCGGACATGGGCCGAACGGCCCTGGTGTGAGGAGCCCGGCGCCGTTCCAATGATCTGATCGAGCCTGGCCGTGGCTCCGCCTCGGCGGAGC
>NZ_JBSHAY010000037.1:0-76752 GCF_053611725.1 Streptomyces sp. NPDC054783
GCGCGGCGGCGAGCGATCGCCGCCGCGCCACCCCCGTAGATCACTCGCCCGGCCGTACGAACACAGTCCGCCCGCCCACCACGGTGCGCAGACAGACCGGCAGGTCGCGGCCCGGGGTGAGATCCGGCAGGCCGGGCGTGCCGGAGCGCGGGTCCGTCGACCAGCGGGCCACCCGGTCGTCGGGGGCCTGGACGACCAGTTCGTCGGTGCGCCAGACCGCGTAGTCGGCGGGCGCACCCGGCACCAGGACACCGGCGTCGTCCCGCCCCACGGCCCGCCAGCCGCCGCGCGTGTGCGCCGTGAAGGCGGCACGGACGGACACCCGGTGCTCGGGCGTGTGGTGGAACGCGGCGGCACGGACGGTGCCCCACGGGTCGAGCGGGGTGACCGGGCTGTCGGAGCCGAAGGCGAGGGGCACACCGGCGCGCAGCAGGGCCGCGAAGGGGTTGAGGGTGCGGGCCCGTTCGGCGCCCAGCCGCCGGGCGTACATGCCGTCCTCGCCGCCCCACAGCGCGTCGAAGGCGGGCTGCACGGAGGCGATCAGGCCCAGTTCGGCGAAGCCGGCGACGGTCTCGGGGGTGAGCATCTCGGCGTGCTCGACGCGATGCCGCGCGGCGCGGACGCGGGCGAGGCCGAGCTTCTCGGCCGCGGCGCGCACGCCCTCCACCACGGCGGTCACGGCGGCGTCCCCGATGGCGTGGAAGCCGGCCTGCAGGCCCGCCTCGGTGCAGGCGACGACATGGGCGGCGACGGCCTCGGCGTCCAGGTAGGCCGTGCCCGTGTGGCCGGCGTCGGCGTACGGCTCGTGCAGGCAGGCGGTGTGCGAGCCGAGGGCGCCGTCGGCGAAGAGGTCGCCCGCCGCGCCCACGGCGCCCAGCTCCCCAGCCTTCCGGACGTTCTGCTCGGCCCAGTAGCCGACCACGCGCGGGCCGGGCACCTCGGCGGCGAGCTTCAGCAGTCCGGTGAAGTCGTCCTCGGAGGAGATCTCCGGGCCGCCGCACTCGTGCACCGAGCCGATACCGAGGGAGGCGGCGTGGGCGAGCGCGGTGCGCTGGGCCTCGGCGCGCTGGGCCTCGGTGATGGCCGCGAGGGCGGCCTCCCGGACGGTGTGGTGGGCGTCGGCGATGAGGGGGGCGTCCGCGCGGGGGACGTCGCCGGGGATCAGGTCCAGCAGGGCGGTGGTGACGACCGCCGAGTGCACGTCGATGCGGGAGAGGTACAGCGGGCGGCCGCCGGTGGCCTCGTCGAGTTCGGCGCGGGTCGGCGGACGGCCGCCGGGCCAGCGGGCGGCGTCCCAGCCGTGGCCCAGCAGGACGCGGTCGTCCGGGCGGGCGGCGGCGAAGTCACGGACCAGAGTGAGGGCCGCCTCCCGGGTGGGGGCGGCGGACAGGTCCAGGCCGGTCAGGGCGAGACCGGTGGCGGTGGTGTGCACATGGGCGTCGGTGAAGGCCGGGGTCACCAGGGCGCCGTCGAGGTCGATCACCTCGTCCACGCCGTCGGCGAAGGCGTCGGCGGCACCCTCCGAACCGACCCAGGCGACTTGGCCGCGCTCCACCACCATCGCCGTGGCGAAGGGGTCGGCGGGGCTGTGCACCTCGCCTCGGCGCAGCAGGACGGTCTTGGGGGGCTCGGGGTCGGCGGTGCGGTCGCTCATGGCGGACAGTTTCCCGCCCCGGCCGGCGCCGGCTGTACCCGGGGCGCCCGAAACGCACCCGGTGCGGTGATCAGATCCGGGGCGGCCGCGCCTCGTACGGCGTGGAGAGGACCACCGTCGTGCGCGTCGACACCCCTGCCAGGCCGCGGAGCCTCGCCAGCAGCTCCTCCAGTTCGTGCGGGGTGGCCACGCGCACCTTGAGGATGTAGTTCTCGTCGCCCGCGACGCTGTGGCAGGCCTCGATCTCGGGCACGTCGGCCAGGCGGTCCGCGATGTCGTCGGGGGCGCTGGGGTCGAACGGTTTCACCGAGATGAACGCGGTGAGCGGCAGCCCGACGGCCTCGGGGTCGACCACCGCGGCGTAGCCGCGGATCACGCCACGCTGCTCCAGCCGGCGCACCCGCTGGTGCACGGCGGACGTGGACAGGCCCGTGGCCTTGCCCAGGTCTGTGTAGCTCATCCGCCCGTCCTTGACGAGCAGCTGCACGATCTGTCGGTCCAGCTCCTCCATGGCGCCAAAACCTACAGTGCGCTTGATCTCCTGGGATAGCCGAGAGCGCAGGTCATAGCCGGTTCGATACAAAAGGCGCCGCACAAGGCCCGCAGTGGGCACCTGCACACGGCATGTGACGAACGCCACACACCCGGAACCGGCTCCGTGATGTTCTCGTGATTACCGCCGAGGGCGGGCGGGAAGTGCTTGGTGTGGTCGAGGCCGCAGCGCCGTAACGGCCCAGCCTTAGGGGGAGAATCCCATGCAGAGTGTCCATCGCCCTGGTCGATCCGCGTCCAAGCGGCAGCAGCCGGTCGTCGAGCTCGAGCCGGAGGGCGTCGAACCCGACGCCCTCGACGACGATCCGGACGCCTACGACACCTTCGAGATGTACCGCGTGATCTGCCCGGACTGCGCTCAGCCGATCGCGCTGCTGGCGGACGAGCAGGTGCTGCCCGAGCACGCGCTGTGCGCCTCGCCGTGGAACCCGTTCGGCCTCACGGTCTGTGCGGGCACGGGCCGTTCGGCTGCCGACGCCCGCCCCGCGGACGAGTCCTTCGCGCCGCAGGAGCAGGACACCGCGCTGCTGCTGACGCTCCCCCAGGGACTGGACTGGCGCACGCAGCCCTTCTCGCACGTCGGCGGCCCGGGCTCGCGCCCGATGCGCGTACCGGCGATGCGCCGCCAGGCCGCCTGAACGGCCTCACCGCATCCAGTACGCGCCCTGCACCATGGCACGCAGGCTGTCGTGGTGCAGGATCAGTGTGTCCGGATCCGCCGGGACGGCGACCTCCCCGAAGTGCGCCTGCCGGTAGGCGACGCGGAGCATGACGATCGCGTGTCGCAGGGCGGCGTACAGGGTGTGGAACTCCATGTCCCGTGGGGTGTGGCCGGTCAGGCGGGCGTAGCGGGCCTCGACGCGGTCCCGGCGCAGGAAGTCCGGCAGTCCGCGCTGTCCGGAGGCGACCGTGAGGTCGTGGAAGAAGCGGTGCAGATAGACGATCCAGCCGAGGTCGACCTCGCGCGGGGCGAGTGCCGCCATCTCCCAGTCCAGCACGGCGACGGGCTCGAAACCGTCGTAGACGATGTTCCCGATGCGCGCGTCGCCCCAGCTGAGGACGGGTTCGCCCGCCTCGCGCGGCCACAGCTCCTCCAGCCGGTCGAACGCGGCCTCGATGAGACGTGAGCGGGGCAGGCCGTCGATCACCCAGGCGTAGTAGGCCCGTTGGGCCGTCACATGACGGCGCAGCGCGTCTCCCGTTCCGGGCCCGGCGAGGAACTGCGCCTCGGCGAGGGGCACCTGGTCGTGCAGACGGGCCAACAGCGCGACGGTTGCAGCCTCCAGGTGCTCGCGTTCTCCGTCGCTCGCCACGTACAGCCAACTGCCCTCGTAGGTGTACGGCATGACGTCCGGCGGCACGCGGCCTGCGACCCGCTCCATGACGAAGAACGGGGCCCCGAGCGGGCCCGGGTCCTCCTCCAGCCACAGCACACGCGGCACGGGCACGTCGGTGCGCTCGGCCACCAGGCGAAGGGTGCGGTACTGGCGGGCCATGTCGTACTCGGGGAAGACGGTGTACGCCGACGGGTCCGCCGCGAGCCGCAACGCGCAGGCCCCGAAAGGTGCTTCGGGGTGTTCGAGGTCGAACAGCAGGGTCTCGCTGGACATGCCGTTGGCGGCCGGGACGGTGACCCCGGTGGCCTTGGCTCCGGGCAGCCGGGTGCCGAGCCAGGCGGTCAGGCGCCGGGCGAGCTCCTCGGGGTCGCGCGTGGTCGTACGGGGACGCGGTGCCGTGGCCATGCCGGGCTCCTTCCTCAGGGTGCGACCGAGTCGAAGCCGGTGAAGCCGCTCGGGTCGTGCCGGCCGAACGAGCCGTGCTCGAAGATGCCGTAGCCGGTCCGTCCGTCCAGCCGGAAGCGGGCGGAGTGGTCGGTGACGCCGTAACCGGCCAGCGGGTGGGGCAGGGTCATGTCGTAGGTACGGCGATCGGTCCAGCCGGGGCCCCGCCAGGTGCCGTGCTGCCAGTCGTCCGCCGGCGGATAGCCCGCGCCGAGGGCGAGCGGCGAGGAGGCCAGGATCTCGACGTCAAGCTTTCGCGACTCCCGCGCGTCCCCCAGATGGATGACCGCCCGTTCCGGGTGGCGGGTGCCGCAGCGGTAGCCGATCTCGGCCTGCGGCCAGCCCAGTTGGCGGTCGCGCCGGCCGGGGCGGACCAGGGTCGCGTCGTTCAGGGAGCGGTGGCCGTCGGCGTCCTCCTGCGTGATGACCATCAGGAAGCGGTCCTCGAACCGGACCGGGCACCAGATCCAGTGGAAGCCCTCGGTGGGGTGGTCCGCGGCGAGCCGCCCGCCGTCCTCGCCCGGGACGGGCCGCACGCCCCAGCTGCGGTCCCGGGTGCCGGTCCAGTCGTCCGCGGTGACCCGGAACTCCTCTCCCCCGGCCCGGAGCACGCCCTCCGCAGTGCCCGCCTGGACGAAGCGGCGGCCCTCCAGGGTGAGCCGGTCGCCCCGGCGCTGGAGGTGGTGCGGCTCCCACAGGGCGGGGAAGGCGGCCGTCCAGGTGAGGTCGTACGACAGCTGCTCGTCCTCGCAGATCAGGCGCAGCTCCTTCAGCGGCCGCGGGACCTCGATGCGCAGTGGTCCGACGGCGAGCCGCATCCGGTCCTCCCCCAGCGCGTCGGAGGCACGTACGGCGTGCAGGGTGTCCCCCGTGCGCAGGGTGGCGTACGCGTCGATCACGCCGAGGTTGGGGTAGACGCCGAGGCCGAGGATGAGCAGGGCGCGGCCGGAATGGTCGAAGACGTGGAAGATGCAGCGGTCGTAGGCGTTCCGGTCGCCGGTCGCCACGTGCTTCATGGACAGCGGTACCTGGTGCACCGGGTACTCGTCGAGCGGTACGGGACGGTCGTCGGCCACGGACACCCCCTGGGCAATGGTCGGCCGACGGTACGTCAGCCGACCGGAGGAGGCCAGAGCGGGGACGGAACGTTCCTGAACTGACGCTCGATTCCGCCGGGCGGTGACCTGTCGGGCCACTGCCGCGTTGCCCGGGTATGACCCCCCTGCACTCGGTCACCGGGCGTCAGCGCCGTATCTTCGTCCCTCGCCCCGCAGAATCGGTTCCGCCGCCGCCCGCGCCGCCGGACCCGCCCATCTACCGCGATCTCATGCGGACCTGGGCCGACCGGGGCCGGACCCTGCCGGGCCGCCACGATCCGGAGTGGATCAGGCTGGCGGCCCCGACGGTCCTCACGGGACAGTTCAGCGGCCTTCGGGTCCCGCCACGTGACGGGCGATGACCATCCGCTGGATCTGGTTGGTGCCCTCGACGATCTGCAGGACCTTGGCCTCGCGCATGTAGCGCTCGGCCGGGAAGTCGGCGGTGTAGCCGTAGCCGCCGAGTATCTGCACGGCGTCCGTGGTGACCTTCATGGCCGCGTCGGTGCAGTGCAGCTTGGCCATGGCGGCCTGCTTGGCGAACGGTTTGCCGGCGTCGCGCAGCCGGGCCGCGGCGAGGTAGAGCGCCCGGCCGGCCTCGATCTGGGTGGCCATGTCGGCGAGCATGAAGCGCAGGCCCTGGAAGTCGGCGACGGGGTGGCCGAACTGCCGGCGCTGGGTGGCGTAGGCGACCGCCTCGTCCAGTGCGGCCTGGGCGAGGCCGATCGCGCAGGCGGCGATGCCGAGTCGCCCGGAGTCGAGGGCGGACAGGGCGATGAAGAACCCCTGGCCCTCCTCGCCGATCCGCCGGTCGTCGCCGACGCGGACGCCGTCGAGGTGGACCTGCGCGGTGGGCGAGCCCTTCATGCCCATCTTCTTCTCGGGCACCGCCCCGCTCAGCCCCGGCGCGTCCCCGCGGACCAGGAAGGCGGTGATCCCCCGCGGGCCCTCCTCGCCGGTGCGGGCCATCACGGTGTAGAAGTCGGCGATGCCGCCGTGCGTGATCCAGGCCTTGGTCCCGTTGATCACCCACCGGTCGCCGTCGCGGACGGCCTTGGTGCGCAGGGAGGCCGCGTCGGAGCCGGAGGACGGCTCGGAGAGGCAGTACGCGCCGAGCAGGCCGCCGCCGAGCATGGCGGGCAGGTGCTCGACCTGCTGCTGCTTGGTGCCGTAGGTGGCGAGCGCGTAGGAGGCGAGCGTGTGCACGCTGACGCCGAGGCCCACGGTGAGCCGGGCCGCGGCCAGCTCCTCCAGGACCTGGAGGTAGACCTCGTAGGGCTGGTCGCCGCCGCCGTACTCGGAGTCGTACGGCAGGCCGAGCAGGCCCGATTCGGACAGCAGGGTGAAGACCTCACGCGGGAAGCGCCCCGCGTCCTCCTCCTCGGCGGCCTTCGGCGCGATCTCGCGCTGGGCGATGTCCCGGACGAGGGCGAGCAGATCCCGCGCCTCCTCCGTCGGCAGCTGACGCTCCACCGGCTGCGGGTCGCGGTCGGACATGGCGTCGGTCTCCTCCCTGGTCGGGCACCGGCGGTCTGGCCCTGGGGGTGGGGGCGGCTCCGCCTGGTCGTTGCGTGATCGCCGAAGGCGCCCTCTCCCGGGTCTCGGAAGCGGCTGACCAGCGGCTGTGCGCTGTGAGTATGCCCGATCAGCGACCTCCAGTCACCAGTTAACGACCGCTTACTTCAAGAATCCAGTCGGAACCTGTCGTGGCCCTGGAAACCGACTCGAGCCATTGAGGGAGCGGTCTGGTCCTGGGTTCACACACCCTCGAATTGTCGCGTTCACGCCATTCCGGCTGCCGCAGGGGAGGACCACGCGGCCTCCGCTTCCCGGTGTGTCAGGTGTCGCGGCGGGCCGGCTGCGGCGCCGGGTAGGCCGGGTCCAGTTCCTCGACGGCGCGCAGGGCTCCGCCGAGCGTCTTCACCAGCAGCTCGCGCATGGTCTCGCGGGACAGCTCGGGGCGGTCGATCCAGTCCAGGGTCGCGCCCTCGACGGCGCACACCCAGGAGAGCAGGCCCATCCGGGCGAGCGGGGCGATGTCGCTGCGGCCGTAGGCCCCCTCGGCGATGGTGGCGATGATCGCCTCGCGGACGCCGTCCCGGATGGCGTGCACCTCGGTGTCGAAACCGACGCCGCCGCTGACGATGGTGCGGTAGGCGGCCTGGTGGTGCTCGGCGTAGCGCAGATAGCCGTCGATGGTGCGGTGGACGCGCTCCACGGCGGGCATCTCCAGGGCGCCGCCGGCGAAGGTGACCAGGTCGGCGACGGAGTCCTTGATGATCGCCAGGTAATAGCCGCGCTTGGACTGGAAGTAGTAGTAGATCAGGCCCTTGGCGACATGAGCCTGGCGGGCGATGTCGTCCATGGACAGCGCGTCGTAGGACGTGTCGGCGAACAACTTCCGCCCGATGGCGATGAGTTCGGCGCGACGCGCCACCGAGCGCTCGGTACCGCGCATCCGGGGACGGACGGCGGCACGCTGATGCGGCATATTCAATTTCGACCCTGTTCGAGGCGGTCGGCGGGACCTCCGCAGTATGTCAGAACATGCCGCACACGTGAGCGGGGCGAGTCAGAGCAGGCCGGACCCGGGCATCAGAGCAGGCCGAGCTGGGTCACGAACATTGCGACGACCGCCACGAGGACCCAGCCCATGACGTGCTCGAGGATCTTCGGGCCGTCGTCCTTGGGGCCGCCGGTGCGGGCGCGGGTGACGGTGGACGGGTGTGCGGTCGTATCCATTTGTCCACCTTGCCACCCGCGACGGCGTGTCCGGCGATGAGCTTGCTCACACCGTCTGATCAGGCCGTCTGCGCAGACGGTCTGCTCACACGGTCAGTGCACGCCCACCGCGGCGAGTGCCTTGCGCTGGCGCGGGCTCGGATGGGCCGGGAAGTAGAGGTAGCAGACTCCCCCGGTGCCGGAGACGACCTTGCCGGAGGCGTTGTACCGCTTGGTCCTGAGCCAGATGTTCTCGAACTCCCGGCGCAGATAGACCCGTCGTACCGCGTCGTCGCTCGGCGAGGCCGGGTCGTTGGCGATCACGTCGCCGTCCGCGGTGAAGCCGATCACCGTCATCAGATGGCCGGAGGTGCCGTAGCCGGCACCGGTCAGCTCGGTCTTCAGGAAGGACTGGGACGTTATGGCCGGGATGCCGGCCGCGACCAACGTCTCCAGGTCGGTGAGCGAGGCGAGGCGGGTGACCACGCCCTGGATGCCCTGGAAGGTGGCCGCGTAGGCGGCGTTGAACGGCCAGTTGCCGCAGCCCTCGTACTGGTAGTCGTAGGTGAAGCGGGCGGCGTGGTCCACCTCGGGATCGGCGTAGGAGGGGTCGACCCAGGAGAGCTGCTCGGGGGTGAGCCGGCCGCCCCAGTACTCGACGATCATCTGCGAGGACGTGGGGCTGCACCAGGCCTCGCCGCCGTTGTCGTACTGCGGGTACTGGCCCTTGTGGATCTCCTGGGAGTAGCGCGGTACGGCCAGTTCCTGGGCGAGGCCGGGGGTGGAGGCGGGGACGGTGAAGCGGTCGGGGATGTCGGACCCCATGGCGCCCAGCCGCCACACGGTCGGCGTCAGGTGCGTCCCCGGCCTGCGGTAGAGGGTCAGGCGCAGCCGGTACGACGTCAGGCGCAGGCCGGTGCTCGCGTCGTCGATGGCGAAGGTGTCCGTCCAGATGGTGCTCTTGCCGTCGGTCTGGCCGTCCACCGAGGTCCGCTTGATGTCCTGGTCACCGGCCGCCCAGCGGCCCATCACGTACCACGGGGTCCCGGTGCCGTCGGAGTACGTGCCCTGGAGCTCCACCTGGATCCAGGTGCCCTCGGGGGTGTGGGCGTTCCAGGAGGAGACGACCTCGGTGGCGGGGACCGTGAGCCGGTGGACCGGGGCGGTCCAGGTGGCGTACTCCCAGGTGGCGGTCGTACCCGTGTGCGGGTCGGTGTAGTCGGTGCGGCCGGCGGGGGCGCCGATCACGACGCCGGGGCGGGCGCCGGCGACGGCCCGGACGCCCTGGGCGGCGCCGAGACGCCACTCGCGGTACGTGGTCCAGCCGTGGTAGTCGATCGGGCGGGCCTGCCCCTGGCCGGTGTCGTCGGCCTCGGTGTCGGGTCGCTGCGCGGCGGCGGCAGCGGGGGCCGCTCCGCTCGCCACCGCCACGGCGACGGCTGCGGTGAGGACTGTTCTGCGGGACGGCTGTTGGGCTCTGCTCATGGGCGCGATTACCCCCAGGTGTCCGATGATCCGGTGCGGTGTGTGCGCCAACTATGGAGCAGGCGGCATGGCGCTGCCAGCACTTCCGCGCATGCCACGCCACCAATATTGGTCTGGACCACTGGAAGGCACCCCGAGGGGGCGCGGGCCAGCCGCACGACACCCCGCGCCACCCGAGCTGTACGCCTCGTACTGTGGTGCTCGCCGTCAGACGAGGTCCATCGCGGCGACCTCGTCGGGCCGGCCATAGCTGACCGGCCCCTGGAAGCGGCGGCGCGCGGTGGCGAACCACCACACGGTCGCCACGACCAGGACGATGCCGAGCGCGATCGGCGCGTAGTTGAAGGAGTCGGCCGTGATCGGCGAGGCCTGGGGCAGCATGAACAGGACACTGCTGAGCACGATCCAGATCACCGCGAGCCAGCCGACCGGCCGGCCCCAGCGGCCCAGGTGCCAGGGCCCGGACTGGAACTCGCCGCCGAGCCGCAGCCGCAGGAAGATCGGCACGGCGTAGGCGAGGAACAGGCCGACCACGTTGACGCTGACGATCGCGGTGAACGCGGTGTGCGACCACCAGCCGGGCACCACCAGGGCCACTGAGCAGACCACAGCCAGCCACACCGCGTTCACGGGCGTACGGGTGCGCGACGAGACCGAGTGCCACCAGCGGGAGCCGGGCATGGCACCGTCACGGGAGAAGGCGAAGATCTGCCGGGTGTTGCTGGTGAGGTTGGCGAGACCGCAGAAGAGCATCGCGCCGATGACGACGAGGAGCATGACCTTGGCCACGCCGAGGCCGAGGCCGTCGATGAGAATCTGCACGGGCGGCGCCGCCGAACCGGCCACCTTGGCGTAGTCGCCAATGCTGTAGACCAGTGCAAGCATCAGGATCAGACCGGTGATCGCCGAATAGCCGATGGCGCGGGTGATCCCCTTGGGCGCGTTGACCGTCGCGTGGACCGTTTCCTCGGACATGTGGAAGCTGCCGTCGAACCCGGTGAACGTCCAGCTCGTGACCAGCAGCCCCAGCATGCCGCCGTAAAGACCGCTCGAGAAGCCGGTGTTGTTCTCGAAATGCGTCACGAAGGACACCGGCTGATGGTGATCGGGCATCACTATGAGTGCGCCGACGATCACGACGAGTCCGATCAGCAGCCACCACACGGAAATGCGGTTCAGTACGGCGACGAGCTGCACGGTGTAGGTGTTGGCGAGACCCTGTACGACGATGAGCAGGGCCGTGATCAGCACCGTCTGGTGCGTGGTCGGCTGGTAGGACGGCCACTGCAGCTGGATGAAGGCCTGGATGAAGGTGGCCGCCGCATAGCCGGTCGCGGCGGTGCCGCCGATCTGGCCCACGAAGTTCAGCCAGCCCGTGTACCAGGACCAGGCGCCTTTGTGCCGCTTTGCAAGTTTACCGGCGGAGAAATACAGGGCACCGCTCGTCGGATACGCCGAGGCGACTTCCGCCATGGCCGCGCCGATGAGCAGCACCATGACGCAGACCCCGATCCAGCCGAATACGAGAATGCGGGGGCCGCCCGCGTTCATACCGAATCCGAAGGACGAGAAAATACCTGAGAGGATATTGATGATGGTGAAGGAGATCGCGAAATTGTCGAACGCCTGGAAGCGCCGGGTGAGTTTCCGCGGATAACCCATCGCGTGCAGGGTCGCGTCGTCGTCGAGCGCGACCTGGTCCTCGCCCGCGCGGGCCTTCGCCCCGGGCGACGATGTCCGTTCCGACACGGTTCGGCCTTTCTCTGAGGGAAATCTCCGAGTGAATCCGAGTGCAGGTGCAGGTGCAGGTGCAGAGCGCGTGCAGGTCAGTCGGGCCGGGGCACGGGCAGCCCGCAGGCACGCCGGGCCCGGGACAGCTGCTCGGCGGGGTCACCGAAGGCGCTCCAGGGCATGCGCGAGGCGTACGGGCCCATGGCCGTGAACACCGCCCGGGCCTCGAACTCACGCTGGGCCATGACCAGGGCGTGCGCGAGGTAGGCGAGGTCGAGCACCGGGGTGAAGCGGTAACGGCCCACCGCGGGCAGCCAGTTCTGGTAGATCGCCAGCGCGGTGGAGCGCCACTGCGGCTGTTCCCAGACGCGCTCGGCGAGCAGCTGGGTGGGGTTGTAGCTCTCCACCAGGGCCACCAGCGGCAGCAGCCGGAGGGCGGAGTCGGCGGGCGCCCGCTGGCTGAGGAAGGCGGCCACGTCCCAGGCCGCGTTGACCGAACCGCCGTAGCGCGTGAAGAAGCACGACAGGAAGCGGTGGTGGCCCTCGCGGTGCCAGGGATCCAGCGACAGGACGTGCGAGAACAGCCGCCAGGGGCCGGGCGGAGCGGTGAGCAGGCCGTGCGGGGCCGGGTCGCGCAGCCGGTGCAGCCGGGCCATGGCGAGCTTGGCGACCCAGGGCGTGGGGTCCTCGGGAGCCATGGCGGCGGCCCGGTCACAGGCGGTCAGCGCTATCCGCTCCAGCGCCTCGGCGCGCTCGTCGCGGGCGTCGGCGGCCCGCAGCGCGCGCTGTACCGCGACCCGGGCCCACATCAGCGCGGACTCGGGCGTCGGCTCCTCGGCGAGCCAGCGCTCGACCAGATCGGTGCCGGCCGCCTCGGAGGCGAGGATCAGCGAGCGATGCGCGCGCAGGGCGAAGTCGGTGCGCGTCTCGGCGAGGGACTCGTACGCGTATCGATAACGTCCGGCGCGCACATCGACGCATACGCTCGCCAGGACACGGTCGTCGGCCGCCGGATGCCACACGTAGTGCCCCTCGAATAACTCCGCGGCCATGTCTCCCTGCCAGTCCCCGTACGGCGCACAGGTGTTGCGCTGGAGGCACCCTACTCAGCGGCGGGCACACCCGGAACGCCTAATTCGACATATCGGTCAAGGGATTCGCGAATGTTTATCCAGGGCCTTGACTGGCTGGCAGCCGATGATTCAAAACGCGACCACAACTACACTGTCCCCGAAAACCGCCCACACCCACCCACCCCGGGAACCACCATTCGCGACCTCGCCGCCCGGCTGCGCGGGCTTCCCCCCTCCCTCGGGCCGGTCCGGCTGATCGCCGTCGACGGGCACGCCGGCTCGGGAAAGTCCACCTTCGCCGGGCACTTGGCCGCCGCGCTCGGCGGGGCTCCGGTGCTGCATCTCGACGACATCGCCAGCCACGAACAGCTCTTCGAGTGGACCGACCGGCTCATGGCCCAGGTGATCCGGCCGTTCGCCCGGGGCGAGAGCGCCTCCTGCGCACCCTACGACTGGCGCGCCCGCGGCTTCGGCGCGCCGCGCCCGCTGCCGGCCGCACCCGTGGTCCTCGTCGAGGGCGTCGGCGCCGGCCGCCGGGCCCTGCGGCCGCACCTGGCCCTGCTGCTGTGGATGGAGTTGCCCCGGGAGGAGTCCTGGACCCGTGGCCGGCTGCGGGACGGGGCCGAGCAGCGGGAGTTCTGGAAGGGCTGGGTCGAGGCGGAGCACGCGCACTTCACCGCGGACCCTTCGCGCCCCCATGCCGATCTTCTGGTGCTGCAGACGCCGAAGGGGTACGAGGTGCTGCCGGGTCCCGGGTCAACCTGTGGACCGGACCAAGGTGTTACCCAGAGTGACGGACCCTCCCCGTTGTGGTGAAGCTGTGAAGACCCTTGCGGGGGAACTTCCGGGAGTGCCTCAACTCCGCTTGACCGGGGGGCCGTACAGGTCTTACGTTCTCAATGAGCGGTCATTCGGGACCGCCCCCAGACGCGAAGCCCCCGGTTGTTCCCCCGTGACCGGGGGCTTCGTTCTGTCTGCCCCCATTTTTCCGGGTGCCCCGCGCGCCGATCCGCTCACCCTCGGTCACCGATCCGCGTGCGCCCCGTCTGCTCCCACCTCGCCAAACGGCCCGTGCGGCACCCTTCGGCACGCGGTCGTCGCACGGGTACGATGCCCTCGGTGCGACCTTCGAGGCTGCCTCGCGCACCTGTAACTCCGGTCCGCGGCACGGCGGTTCGAACCGCGGCGACGCCGGGCGACTGCCCGGTGGTGAACCACGGGGGCACGGTCTGTGGGGGGACGGGATGGACTTCGGCACGCAGGGCCCCGAGGCCCCGGCCGACCTGGCCTGGCTGCGGGGAGTGGACGCCTACACGATGGGCGCCTACCCGCAGGCGGAGGAGGAGTTCCGCGCCGCGGTGCGGATGGACCCGGGGATGGCCGACGGCTGGCTCGGGCTGCACGCGCTCCGGGTCGACACGACGACCTCACTGCTGAGGATGTTCCGGCACCGCGACCGCTTCGGCGAACAGCGCGCCCGGCACCGTCGCACGCTCAACTCCTGGTACTGGCTGGGCTGGTGGGTGCAGCCGGTGCTGGAGAGCCCGCGCGACCTGCTGCTCGCGCACGCCTCGCACTGGCTGGACGGCCGGCACGTGCCCGAGCTGGACCGGGCCCTCGCCGGGCTGCCCCCGGTCGACACCGACCCGCAGGTCCGCTTCCTGCACGCCTGCCGCTCCTATCTGGTCAAGGACTGGGAGCAGCTGGTACGGCACACCGACCCGCTGCTGGACGATCCCATGCTCGGCATCGAGGCGGGCCTGTTCGGCGGCATGGCCAGGGTCCGGCTGGAGATGTACGGCCAGGCCGAGCCCCTGCTGTCGGCGGCGCTGATGCGGTGCCGCAGCGAACAGCCGCAGCGCAAGGAGCTGCGCTACTGGCTGGCGCGGGCGCACGAGGGCACGGGCCGCTCGGCGGCGGCGCTCCCCCTGTACCGCGCCGTGCACCGCGTCGACCCGGCCTTCATGGACACCTCGGCGCGGCTGGCGGCGATCGCCGAGGGCGACGGGTACGACGACACCGCCGACCTGGCGGCGATCACGCTGACGGGCGCCGGGCAGGACAGCGTGGACGGACCCGACGGCTTCGATCCGCTCTTCGGCGCCGAGGGGCGTGATCTGCGGCTGCCGGAGCCGGACCTGCAGACGGGGCCCCTGCCTTCGGTGACCGATCCGGCGGTGCGGATCAAGACCGGTGTCTCCTCCTCCCCCATTCCGGCCGGTCCGACCGATCCCGCCCTGCTCGAGGAGGCGCTCGCCGAGCTCGAGCGCATGGTGGGGCTGGAGCCGGTGAAACGCCAGGTCAAGGCGTTGTCCGCGCAGTTGAACATGGCCCGGCTGCGGGCCGGGCAGGGGCTGCCGGTGCAGCCTCCGAAACGGCACTTCGTCTTCTCCGGGCCGTCGGGCACCGGCAAGACCACGGTGGCGCGGATTCTGGGGCGGGTGTTCTACGCGCTCGGGCTGCTCGGCGGTGACCATCTGGTCGAGGCACAGCGGGCGGACCTCGTCGGCGAGTACCTCGGGCAGACGGCCGTGAAGGCCAACGAGCTGATCGACTCCGCGATCGGCGGGGTGCTGTTCGTGGACGAGGCGTACTCGCTGTCCAACTCGGGATACGGCAAGGGGGACGCGTACGGCGACGAGGCCCTGCAGGTGCTGCTGAAGCGGGCCGAGGACAACCGGGACCACCTGGTGGTGATCCTCGCCGGCTATCCGGAGGGCATGGACCGGCTGCTGGCCGCGAATCCCGGACTGTCCTCCCGGTTCACGACCCGCGTCGACTTCCCCTCCTACCGGCCGCACGAACTCACCGAGATCGGCAAGGTGCTGGCCGCCGAGAACGGGGACGCGTGGGACGCAGAGGCCCAGGAGGAGCTGCGTTCGATCGCCGGGCACGTGGTCGAGCAGGGGTGGATCGACGAACTGGGCAACGGCCGGTTCCTGCGCACCCTGTACGAGAAGAGCTGCGCGTACCGGGATCTCCGGCTGTCGACGTATGCGGGTTCCCTGTCCCGGGAGGACTTGGCCACGCTTCGCTTGCCCGACTTGATGCAGGCGTACGGGGAAGTGCTGTCGGGGCGGGGGCCGCACGATCCGTCGGGTATGTAGGACAGCCCCCGAAGGGGCGCGGGGAGTGACCGGCCACGACGCACGGCAGGCCGCGCCGCTCCCCGCACCACCCGGGCTAGGAGGCGAGCACCTGCTCCGGCTCCCCGCTGACCCGCGGCTCCGGCATCTCCCGGTGCGCCGGGTCCCGTACCTCGCCCACCAGCAGCTCCAGGACGTCCTCGAGGGCCACCAGACCCAGCACCTTGCCGGAGGCGTCCGCGACCTGGGCCAAGTGCGTGGCCGCCCGCCGCATGACCGTGAGGGCGTCGTCGAGCGGCAGCTCGGCCCGCAGGGTGGTCATGGGCCGCCAGACCTTCTGCGGGACGGCACGGCCGGAGTGCTCCAGGTCGAGGACGTCCTTGACGTGGACGTACCCCATGAAGGGGCCCTTGTCCGACGCGGCGACCGGGAAGCGGGAGTACCCCGTGCGGGCCGTCAGCTCGACGATCTGGCCCGGGGTGACCGACGGGGCCACCGTGACCAGGGACTCCCGGCTCAGCAGGACGTCGGTCACCGGGCGGGAGCCCAGCTCCAGGGCGTCCTCCAGGCGTTCCCGCTCCTCGGGGTCGAGCAGGCCGGCCTGGCCGGAGTCCTCCAGCAGGCGGTTGAGCTGCTCGCTGGTGACGACGGCCTCGACCTCGTCCTTGGGCTCGACGCGGAAGAGCCGCAGGATGGCCTGGGCGCAGGCGCCGAGGGACACGGTGATCGGCTTGCACAGGCGGGCGAACCAGACCAGGCCGGGGCTCAGCCACAGCGCCGCCTTCTCGGGGGCCGCCATCGCGAGGTTCTTCGGCACCATCTCGCCGATGACCAGGTGGAAGAAGACCACGGCGGCCAGCGCGATCACATAGCCGAGCGGGTGGACCATGCCGTCGGGGAGATGGACCGCCGCGAACACCGGCTCCAGCAGATGCGCCACCGTCGGCTCGGCCACCGCGCCCAGCGTCAGCGAGCAGAGCGTGATCCCGAACTGGGCCGCGGCCATCATCTGGGGCAGGCGCTGAAGACCGTAGAGGACCTGGCGGGCCCGCGCCGTGCCCAGCGGTTCGATCTGGCTGCGGCGCACGGACACGAGCGCGAACTCGGCGCCGACGAAGAAGCCGTTGGCGAGCACGAGCAGCGCGGCGAAGACTAGTTGGAGGACGCTCATCGGGCGGCCTCCATCACGTTCGCCGCCGGGGCCGTCCTGACCAGGCGGACCCGTTCGGCGCGGTAGTGGCCGACCTGGCGGACCGAGAGCCGCCAGCCGGGCAGTTCCGCCTTGTCGCCGGGGGCCGGGATGCGGCCGAGCAGGTCGGCGACGAGTCCGGCGACCGTTTCGTACGGTCCCTCGGGCACGTCGAGGCCTATGCGCTGGAGGATGTCGACGCGGCAGCTGCCGTCGGCGTCCCAGGCGGGCCGGCCGTCCTCCGGCGGGGCCGGGGCCAGCTCGGGCATGTCCGTGGCGTCGTGCTCGTCGCGGACCTCGCCGACGAGTTCCTCGACGATGTCCTCCAGGGTGACCACGCCCGCCGTGCCGCCGTACTCGTCCACGACGACCGCGATGGGCTGCTCGGAGCGGAGCCGGGCTAGCAGGGGCTGGACCGGCAGGGTCTCCGGGACCAGCAGCGCCTTGCGGGCGATACGGGTCACCGGGGTGCGCAGGCGGTCGTGCACGGGGACGGCGAGGGCGTCCTTCAGATGGGCCATGCCCACGATCTCGTCGATCTTCTCCCGGTAGACGGGGAAGCGGGACAGGCCGGTGGCCCGGGTGAGGTTGACGACGTCCTCGGCGGTGGCCGAGTCCTGGAGGGCACTGACCTTCACCCGCGGGGTCATGACGTGCTGCGCGGTCAGCTCGCCCAGGGACAGGGTGCGGACGAACAGGTCGGCCGTGTCCTGTTCCAGGGCTCCGGCCTGCGCGGAGTGCCGGGCCAGGGAGACGAGTTCGCCCGGGGTGCGGGCGGAGGCCAGTTCCTCGGCGGGTTCGACGCCGAGGGCCCGCACCAGCCGGTTGGCGACGGTGTTGAGCGCGGCGATCACCGGGCGGAACAGGCGGGCGAAGCGGTGCTGGGGGCCGGCCACGAACCGGGCGACCGGCAGCGGCTTGGACACGGCCCAGTTCTTGGGCACGAGCTCGCCGATCACCATCTGGATCGCGGAGGCCAGCAGCATGCCGACGACCACGGCGACACCGGAGACGGCGCCGTCGGGGATGCCGATGCCGGCGAACGGGCCGTGCAGCAGGCGGGCCAGGGCCGGTTCGGCGAGCATGCCGACGACCAGGGAGGTGATGGTGATGCCGAGCTGGGTGCCGGAGAGCTGGAAGGACAGCTCCTTGAGCGACTCGGCCACTCTGCCGGCCCGGCGGTCGCCCTCGGCGGCCGCCTTCTCGGCGTCCGTGGCCTCGACGGTCACCAGGCCGAACTCGGCCGCCACGAAGAATCCGTTGGCGAGGATCAGCAGGAAAGCCGCTCCCAGGAGCAGCAGGGAGATGGTCACGCTGCCACCGCCTTCCCGGTATGTCGGGTCGGGGCGGCGCAGGTACTACAGGACGATCCGTCCATCGCTGGAGGGAGTCACTCCTCGGGTAGCAGGAACCCCTGTGCACCGGGTGGTGCCCCAGGGGCGGAGACGCAGCGAAACGGCCTCCGTCACCAGATTAATCAAGACACGGGCCAGTCGGGCAGAGTCGGCGGCCCCGAGTCAGCCCGGATCTGCCCCCGAGTCGGCCCTGATCCGGCCCGAGCCGGGTCCGATGTGGTCCGGGTCAGCCCTGATCCTCGACCGGGTGGGCCGGGGAACGGGCTTCGGCGAGGGCGCGCAGGGCCTGCGCGTCGGCGATGGCCCGCTGCTTGGCGAGGCCCGGCTGGATGCCGAGCGCGGGCAGGCTGGTGCCGTCACTGAGGTTGAGGAAGACCCAGGGATCCCCCGGACGGAGGTTCACCTGGACGATCTCCGCCCACTCCAGGTGCCGCTTGCCGGCGATGTTGACCACGGTGACACCGGACTCGTCGGCGACGACCTTCACCCGGGCCAGCTGGGCCAGCGCCCAGAAGATCAGCGCCCCGGTGACGACGAAGCTCGCCCGCTCCCCCGGGCCGAGCTGCTCCAGCAGCATCGCGACCCCGGAGATGGTCAGGAAGATCGCGACACCGGCGGTGAGCAGGATCACCCGGGTGTGGCCCGGCCGGAAGGTGACGGGAAGGGCGGGAAGGGATGGGGTGTCGGACATCTCGGTACGCACCCCTTACAGGCGGCAGGCGTGGATGGCCGTGGTGAGGATGGCGCGGGCGCCGATGGCGTAGAGGTCGTCCATGATCCGCTGCGCCTCCTTGGCGGGGACCATGGCGCGGACCGCGACCCAGCCCTCGTTGTGCAGCGGGGAGACGGTCGGGGACTCCAGGCCGGGGGTGAGCGCGACGGCCTTCTCCAGCTGCTCGACGCGGCAGTCGTAGTCCATCATCACGTACGTCCGCGCGACCAGGACGCCCTGGAGGCGGCGCAGGAATTGCTGGACCTTCGGCTCGGCGTCCTCCTCGCCGTCGGCGTCGGTGCGGCGGATGACGATCGCCTCGGACTTCATGATCGGCTCGCCGAAGACCTCCAGCCCGGCGTTGCGCAGGCTGGTGCCGGTCTCGACGACGTCGGCGATGACCTCGGCGACGCCCAGCTCGATCGCGGTCTCCACGGCGCCGTCGAGGTGGACGACGGAGGCGTCGACGCCGGCGTCCGTGAGGTGGCCGGCGACGATGCCCTCGTAGGAGGTGGCGACCGTCTTGCCCTTGAGGTCCTCGATGCCGCTCGCGGTGCCCGGCTTGGCGGCGAAGCGGAAGGTGGAGCGGGCGAAGCCGAGCGGCAGGATCTCCTCGGCGTCGGCACCGGAGTCGATCAGCAGGTCGCGGCCGGTGATGCCCAGGTCGAGGCGGCCGGAGGCGACGTAGATCGCGATGTCGCGCGGGCGGAGGTAGAAGAACTCGACCTCGTTCCCCGGGTCGACGATCCGCAGCTCCTTGGACTCGCGGCGCTGCTGGTAGCCGGCCTCATGCAGCATCTCCGCCGCAGGGCCGGACAGTGAACCCTTGTTGGGGACGGCGATGCGCAGCATGAGGTCGGCTTCCTTTGCGTGAAGGGGTTTCTACGGCTTTACGGCTTTTGCGCAGGCGGACTACAGGTGGGCGTAGACGTCGTCGAGGGAGATCCCGCGGGCGACCATCATCACCTGGACGTGGTACAGCAGCTGGGAGATCTCCTCCGCGGCCGCCTCCTTGCCCTCGTACTCGGCGGCCATCCAGACCTCGGCGGCCTCTTCGACGACCTTCTTGCCGATGGCATGGACGCCCTTGCCGACCAGCTCTGCGGTGCGGGAAGTGGCGGGATCGCCGTGGGCGGCCTTCTGCTGGAGCTCGGTGAAGAGCTCCTCGAACGTCTTCTTGGACATGGTGGTCCTTACCCTACGCGCTCCGGCCGGTGCCTCAGTGCCAGGGTTCGGATACTGAGCGGAGCGTCGCCGCGGTCGCGACCGCCGCGGTCACCGCCTCGTGGCCCTTGTCCTCGTTGGAGCCCTCCAGGCCGGCCCGGTCCAGGGCCTGCTCCTCGGTGTCGCAGGTGAGTACGCCGAAGCCGACGGGCACGCCGGTCTCGATGCTGACCTGGGTGAGGCCCTGGGTGACGCCCTGGCACACGTAGTCGAAGTGGGGGGTGCCGCCGCGGATGACGACACCGAGGGCGACCACGGCGTCGTAGCCGCGCCCGGCCAGCACCTTGGCGGCGACCGGGAGTTCGAAGCTGCCGGGGACCCGGATCAGGGTCGGCTCGTCGATCCCCAGTTCGTGCAGGGCGCGCAGGGCGCCGTTCACCAGACCGTCCATCACCTTCTCGTGCCACTGCGCCGCGATGACGGCGACCCTGAGGTCGCTCGCGTTGCGTACGGACAGTTCCGGTGCACCCTTGCCGCTCACGTCTCTCCTAAGTGCTTTCTTGCTTACTGGTTGCCGCAGGTGGCCGCGGAAGCCGACACGGCGGGCGTGTCCAGCCAGGGCAGGTCGTGTCCCATGCGGTCGCGCTTGGTACGCAGGTAGTGCAGGTTGTGCTCGCCCGCCTGAACGGGCATCGGCTCGCGGCCGGTGACCTTCAGGCCGTGACGCTCCAGCGCGTCCGTCTTGTCCGGGTTGTTGGTCATCAGCCGGACGCTGCGCACGCCGAGGTCGGCAAGGATCCGGGCGCCGGCGCCGTAGTCGCGGGCGTCGGCGGGCAGGCCGAGTTCGAGGTTGGCGTCCAGAGTGTCGCGACCGCGTTCCTGCAGCTCGTACGCCCGGAGCTTGGACAGCAGGCCGATGCCGCGCCCCTCGTGGCCGCGCAGGTAGACCACCACGCCCCGGCCCTCCTCCTGGATGCGCTGCAGGGCGGTGTCCAGCTGGGGGCCGCAGTCGCAGCGCAGGGAGCCGAAGACGTCACCGGTGAGGCATTCGGAGTGGACGCGGACGACGACGTCCTCGCCGTCGCCGAGCTCGCCGTGGACGAGGGCGACGTGTTCGACGCCGTCGGTGGAGCGGTAGCCGTAGGCGGTGAAGGTGCCGTGCCTGGTGGGCAGGCGGGTCTCGGCCTCGCGGCGGACGGTGGGCTCGCTGCTGCGGCGGTAGGCGATCAGGTCCTCGATGGAGATGATCGTCAGGCCGTGCTTGCGGGCGAACGGGATCAGCTCGGGCAGGCGGAGCATACGGCCGTCCTCGCCGGCGATCTCCACGATGGCGCCTGCCGGGCGCAGGCCCGCGAGCCGGGCGAGGTCGACGGCGGCCTCGGTGTGGCCGTTGCGGACGAGGACGCCGCCGGGCTTGGCGCGCAGCGGGAAGACATGGCCGGGGCGGACGAAGTCCGTCGGCTCCGCCGTGCCGGTCGCGAGGAGCTGAAGCGTCGTCGCGCGGTCGGCGGCCGAGATACCGGTGCTCACACCGTGAGCGGCCGAGGCGTCCACGGAGATGGTGAACGCGGTTTTCATCGACTCGGTGTTGTCGTCGACCATCTGCGGCAGCCGCAGCCGGTCCAGTTCCTCGCCCTCCATGGGGGCGCAGATGAGTCCCCGGCACTCGCTCATCATGAACGCGACGATCTCGGGGGTGGCCTTCTCGGCGGCGACGACGAGGTCGCCCTCGTTCTCCCGGTCCTCGTCGTCCACGACCACGACCGGGCGGCCGGCCGCTATGTCGGCGATGGCCTGCTCGACGGGGTCGAGGCCGAAACTCTCGAAGGCGTCCGTGTCGTACAGCAGCGGTGCCGAGGTCATGCCGGGGCTCCTTTCCAGGACGGGCTGCGGGCTCCTGCGGGAGCGCAGCCACCAGTCGCGCATGCCCCACAGGACGAGTGCGCCGTAGATGACGTAGACGAAACCGGAGAAGGCGTAGCGGTTGGCGAAGTTGAGGGGTACGCCGACGAGGTCGACCAGCAGCCAGGCGATCCAGAACTCGACCATGCCCTTGGCCTGGGCGTACATGGCGACGATGGTGCCGACGAAGATGTAGGCGTCGGGCCAGGGGTCCCAGGACAGCGACGGGTAGGCCGTGAAGAGCAGGGCCACCGCGACCGTGCCGATGGCGGCCGCGCCGAGCATCGCCGCGCGCTCGCGCCAGCCGGCGAACCGGGGGGTGATGTGGCCGTCGGCGGACCGGCCCTTGTTCCGCTGCCACTGCCACCAGCCGTACAGCGCGACGGCCATGACGACGGCCTGCTTGCCGGCGCTGCCGGTCAGATGACCGTAGAAGGCGGCGAAGAGGACGAGGCCGGAGAGGAACTGCACGGGCCAGGTCCACAGGGAGCGGCGCCAGCCGAGGGCGAGGGTGATCAGGCCGAGGATGTTGCCGGTCATGTCCGACCAGATGATGCGCTGCCCGAAGAGGGTGAAGGCCTCGGAGTTCAGCCAGTTCACTTGGTGGCTCCCTGGGCACGGTCGCCGAGGAGCCGCTCGACGTACTTGGCGACGACGTCGACCTCGAGGTTGACCGGGTCGCCGGGCTGCTTCACGCCGAGCGTGGTCAGGGCGAGGGTGGTCGGGATGAGGCTGACCGTGAAGTGGTCGGGGCCGGCGTCCACGACCGTGAGGCTGATGCCGTCGACGGTGATGGAGCCCTTCTCCACGACGTAGCGGGAGAGGTCCGCCGGGAGGGAGATCTTCACGAGCTCCCAGTTCTCGGAGGGCTTGCGTTCCAGCACCTCGCCGGTGCCGTCGACATGGCCCTGCACGATGTGCCCGCCGAGCCGCGCGCCCACGGCCATGGGACGCTCGAGGTTGACGCGGGAGCCGACGGCGAGTGCGCCGAGGCTGGAACGCTTCAGGGTCTCCGCCATCACGTCGGCGGTGAACTCGTCGCCCTCGTGCTCCACGACGGTCAGACAGACCCCGTTCACGGCGATGGAGTCGCCGTGCTGCGCGCCCTCGGTCACGACGGGGCCACGGAGCCGGAAGCGGGAGGCGTCGCCGAGGTTCTCGACGGCGGTGACCTCACCCAGCTCTTCGACGATTCCGGTGAACACTTCCCGGGTCCTCCTGCCTCTTGGGGCACGGACTCCGGGGCCTGTCGATGACGACAGAATGTACGGGTGAGCACGCCGGGGCGACGCCGAAAGAGGCTCGTCCGCGTACGGACAAGCCCAGATACGGCGACGCGCACAGGTACGTGTGCCCGCCCGCCGCGCACTGCCTCCCATCCGGACTTTAACCGTCGGTCCAGGAATTTCACCTGGTCAACCGGCCGCTGGAAGCGACCGGGTCGCGGACTGTAACCGCCGGTTCGGACTTTCACCGACCCCGGAGTGCGCTGCTTCTGGTACACGGCCAGTGTGCCACGCCTGGGGGCACTCCAGACAGGCGGAGCGTGTGGGCTCCCTCACAGCACGTGTCGCCGGCCTTGCGCGGTGCGGTCGGACCGCGCAACCGACCGACGTCCAGGGCGGGTTGGTCTTGGTCCGGACCCATTGACCCCTATGGTCTAGTCCTTTTATCGTGCGGGCGGGTCCGGTGGCGGTGACGACGGCCCTTGCCCGCCGCCGGACCGTCAGGACTTCAGGAGGCCGGACCCCACGTGTGGGACACCGGGGGGGACTCCATGACCAGGTCGCCGCCGGGTGTCTGGCAGGGTGAGGCGCATGACGTCATCGCCGCCCTCCGACGAGTTCGAGTCCCACCGGCCCCGGCTGTTCGGCCTGGCCTACCGCCTGCTGGGCTCCGCCCACGAGGCGGAGGACGCGGTGCAGGACGCGTACCTGCGGTTCCGCGGCGCCGACCGGGCGGCGATCGGGCATCCGGGGGCATGGCTCGCCAAGGCCGTCACCAACCTCTGCCTGACCCGGCTGACCTCGGCCCGGGCGCGGCGTGAGGAATACCCCGGGACCTGGCTGCCCGAGCCGGTGGTCACCTCCGACGGCACGCTCGGCCCGCTGGAGTCGGCGGAGCGGCGCGAGCAGGTCTCCATGGCCCTGCTGGTCCTGCTGGAGCGGCTGACGCCGACCGAGCGGGCCGTGTACGTGCTGCGGGAGGCGTTCGGCTACGCCCACCGGGAGATCGCCGACGTCCTCGACCTGAGCGAGGCCAACTGCCGTCAGCTGTACCGGCGGGCGGTGGCGCGGGTCGCCGTGCCGGAGGGCCGCTTCGAGCCGGCGCCCGAGCGGCGGGAGGCACTGCTCATGTCCTTCCTCACGGCGGCCCGCGAGGGTGACCTGGCCGGCCTGGAGAAGATGCTCGCGGCGGACGTCACCTACTGGGGCGACGGCGGCGGCAAGGTGTCCGCGGTCAGGCGGCCGGTCGAGGGCCGCGAGAAGGTCGTGCGCTTCCTGGTGGGCGGGGCCGAGCGGTTCACGGGCGGCCTGGACTTCGCGGTGGTGGAGGTCAACGGCGCGAGCGCGCTGGTCGCGTGGGCGGGCGACGCGCTCGCAGGGGTGGCGTCCTTCGAACTCCGGGACGGGCTGATCACCCATATGCGGACCGTGATGAACCCGGACAAGCTGACCTACATGCAACGGCAGCTGACCCGGTCGTAGAAGAGCGGACCCGGGGCTTGTCACATTTGCCGGGGGCTGCGTGGTCTCAGCTGTCGAAGGTGCTCCGACCAGGGGCACGCGGAGTCCGAAGGGACAGGAACAGCATGACCACGATCCTGGTGACCGGCGGGACCGGCACGCTCGGCCGGCGTGTGACGGAGCGGCTGCGGGCGGAGGGGCACGAGGTGCGGGTGCTCAGCCGGCACACGCAGCCGTACGCCGTCGATCTGCGCGTGGGCGGGAGCGGTCTGGACGCCGCGCTCGCCGGGGTGGAGACCGTGGTGCACTGCGCGACCACCCAGCGGGGCGGGGACGAGTCCTCCGCCGATCATCTGATCGCGGCGGCGCGGCGGGCCGGTGTGGGCCATCTGGCCTACATCTCCATCGTCGGCATCGATCGGGTTCCGCTCGGCTACTACAAGACGAAGCTGGCCGTGGAGCGCCGGATCGAGGAGTCGGGGATCGGCTGGACCATCCTGCGCGCGACCCAGTTCCACGACCTCCTGGTCACGACCCTCGGCGGACTGGCCAAGTCGCCCGTCATGCTGGTCCCGGCCGGGGTCCCGGACCAGCCGGTGGAGGTGGCCGAGGTCGCGGACCGCCTGGCCGAGCTGGCGCTCGCCGCGCCGGCGGGGCGGGTGGCGGACATGGGCGGCCCCGAAGTGCGGTCCCTGGACTCGCTGGCCCGCGCCTACCTCCACGCGACCGGGCGGCGTCGGGCGGTGGCCCAGGTGCCGCTGTTCGGCCGGACCTACCGCGCCTGCCGCGAGGGCGGGCTGCTGGCGCCGGAACAGGCGGTGGGGAGGACGACGTTCGAGGAGTATCTGGGGCGCCGGTTCGGCGGCTGACAGAGCGGCCGTGAGGGACAGCGGGGAGGAGCACCTCCGCGTCCAGGCCCGTGCCACCCGCGCCGGCGGCCGTATGCCGCGCGGGTGGCGCAGGAGTGTCCGGCGTGCCGTCAGTTCCGGTCCTGGGGTGCGAACAGGTCGTCCTGGGCGCGGTCACGCGCGGTCAGCAGGGCGCCGCGCAGGACCGCCGCGCCGCCGAGGGTGCTCGCCCGTACCTCCGTGAGCAGGGGCGACATACGGCGCAACCGCTCCTCCACCAGCCCGGCGAGCACGGCGCCGCCGGCCTGTCCCGCCTCTCCGCCGAGCACCACACAGCCGGGGTCGAGCACGGCCACCACGGACGCGGCGCCGACGGCGATCCGGTCGGCGAGGACATGGAGAAAGCGCTCGGCGGACCGTCCGGCTCCGGAAGCGTCCGAAGCGGCCGGAGGGGAGTCGCTCCCCTCCCCCGTCACCTGCGCCACGGCCTCCCGGATCACCACCGCCGTGCCCGGTCCGTCCATCGTGGCCGGTACCGACAGGCCGTGCTCCGCCGCCAGGGCGCCGATCGCCGCCGCGCCCGTCAGGGAGTGGAAGCCGCCGTCGCAGTCCCTGGCCGAGGGCAGCGAGCCGGTGCCCGGTACCGGCAGGAAGCCGATCTCGCCCGTGCCGCCCGAGGCACCGCGGCGGAGGGTGCCGTCGAGGACGACCGCCGCCCCCACGCCATGACCCAGCCAGAGCAGGACGAAGGTGTCCCGGTCCCGGGCGGCGCCCTCGCGCTGCTCGGCCAGGGCGGCGAGGTTGGTCTCGTTCTCCACGGTGACGCGTGCCCCGGGCAGCCGTTCCTGCAGCGCGGCGGCGAGGCTGCGGTGCCAGGCGGGCAGGCCGCCGGAGTCGCGCAGGTCGCCGGTGGCCGGGTCGATGAGGCCCGGCGCGCCGATGCCGACGGTGTGCAGCCGGTCCGCCCCGGCCTCCTTCGCGGTCCGTTCCACCGCGGCCACCGCCTGCTCGACGGCCGGACCGGTCCCGGTGTCGCCGCCGATCGGCACGGACGCCTCGGCCAGCACCCGTCCGATCAGGTCGGAGACCAGGACGAAGACACCGCCGGTGCGGACGTCGAGCGCGGCCAGGTGGGCCTGGTCGGCGACGATGCCGTACAGACGGGCGTTGGGGCCCCGGCGCTGCTCGCCGGACTCGCCGACCACCGTGATCAGCCCGCCGGCGGTGAGCCGTTCCACGAGGTCGGCGACCGTCGGCCGGGACAGACCCGTCAGCTGCTTCAACTGCCCGGCGGTGAGCGGGCCTTCCTGCTGCAGCAGGCGCAGGGCCAGCCGGTCGTTGATGGCCCGGGCGGTGCTGGGTGATGCAGGCATGACGGGAATCCTTCCAGATCGGCGCACCGAGGGGCGCCGACGGCGGCCGTAGGACCGTCTATCTATCAGGCAGGGTCCCTGATAGTTTACGGCGCATGGCGCAGCGGCGACCCTGGGGAGGGACTGGGACATGAGTGACGTGGGATACGCGCGCGACGAAGTGAGGCGTGCCCGGTACGCCGTGGCGGCCGTGTTCGCCGTGCACGGCGCCGTGACCGGCTCCTTCGCCACCCGGGTGCCGTGGATCCAGGAACACGCCTCGCTCGGCGCGGGCCAGCTGGGGTTCGCGCTGGCCTTCACGGCGCTCGGGGCTTCGTGCGCGATGCCGCTGGCGGGCCGGATCAGCCACCACTACGGCAGCCGTACGGCCCTGCGCGGACTGCTCGCACTGTGGACGCTCTCCCTGATCCTGCCGTCCCTCGCGCCGAACCTGTACACCCTGTGCCTGGCGATGTTCACCTACGGCGCGAGCGCGGGCACGGCCGACGTGGCGATGAATGCCCTCGGCGTCGAGATCGAGCGGCTGCTGGACAAGTCGATCATGTCCGGGCTGCACGGCATGTGGAGCGCGGGCGCGCTGGTCGGCTCGGCGGCCGGCACGCTCGCGGCCCACCTCGGCTCCGACGCCCGGCTGCACTTCTCGCTCGCCTCGGCCGTGCTGACCGTGCTCGGCCTGGTGGCCTGCACCTGGGTGCTGGACCTGCAGCCGGCCGAGGACGAGGAACCGCCGCCGCGGTTCGCGCTGCCGCCCCGCTCGGCGCTGCTGATCGGCACGGTCGGCTTCTGCGCGGTGTTCGCGGAGGGCGCGAGCCTGGACTGGTCGGCGGTGTTCCTGCGGGACCGGCTGGACAGCTCGGCGGGAGTGGCCGCGGCCTGCACGACCGGGTTCATGCTGACGATGGCGGTGGCGCGGATCGCCGGGGACGCGGTGGTGAACCGGTTCGGCGCGGTCCGTACCGTCCGGGCCGGCGGCGTCCTGGCCGTGCTGGGCGGTCTGCTGATCGTCGTCGCCGGGCACCCGGCGGTGGCGATGGGCGGGTTCGCGCTGATGGGGCTCGGTATCGCGGTGGTCGTACCGCTGTGCTTCGCGGCGGCCGGGCATGCCGGGCCCAACCCGAGCCAGGCCATCGCCGGCGTGGCGACGATCACCTACACCTCGGGCCTGATCGCGCCGAGCCTGATCGGCGGGGTGGCCCAGGCGACCAGCCTGGTGGTGTCGTTCTGCGTGGTGACGGCGCTGGCCTGCGGGCTCGCGGGGTTCGCGGGCGTGCTGCGCAGCGCAGAGCGCGGCGGCCGGGCCGAGGTCAGCCGGCCGGTCGCAGCAGTTCCCGACCCACGGCCCTGAAGGCGTCGGTCCAGGGAGCCGGGCGCAGGGTCGTGGCGTCGAGCCGGACCAGCACCCGGGTGCCCTGGGCGTAGGTCCGCGTCCCGTCGGCCGAACAGAAGCGGAAGCCGTAGGTCAGACCGGTGGTACCGAGCCGGTCCAGCCAGAGGTGGACGGCGTAGGTGCCGGGGCTGGTCACGGGTGCCTCGTAGCCGATGCGCAGTTCGCGGACCGCGTTGCAGGCGTCGCCGGCCGCGTGCCAGTCGCCGTCGAAGCGGACGCCGTGCGCGTTCCACAGCTCGGTCCAGGCGCGCTCGACCAGCAGCGGGTAGCGGGCGTTGTGCAGGAGGCCGAGCGCGTCGAGGTCGTCGAAGTGCACGGTGACGGGGATCAGCCGGCCGTAGGAGACGGCGGGCGCGATCGGGGCTTCGGCGGTCACGGGGCGGGCTCCTGAACATCGCTGCGGGGACGGTTCCCCAGGGCGTTTCCCCGGGGCGGTTCCATACTAAGCGACCGCTCAGGAGCCCTGGCCCGGGCCGGTCAGCCCGCTATGGAGTCCAGCTGCTCGGCGGCGGGCCGCAGCGCCCACAGGTCCCCGCCGGGCGGCGCCTCCAGCTTCGCCACGGCCGCCTGCGCCGCCGAGTCCCCGGCGTCGGCCGCCGCGTGCACCACGTCGGTGGCCGCGTACCGGTGGAACTCCAGTTCCGGATGCGGCCACGCGGCGGTGCCGGTCGCGGCCGGCAGCAGATAGCCGACCGCCTTGAACAGGTTCTGTCCGTCCGGGCCTTGGTACGACCACAGGTTCACGCCCACGTGCCGGCCGATGGCCGCGAGCCGGGTGTAGGCGACCAGGTCGAAAGCGGAGTAGTGCCAGCTGCGGGTCCGGGCGAGCTCCTGCGGCTGGCCGCCGTCCGCCGCGATCTGCGGGTCGATCCGCTTGGCGCGCGCGTCGAGCACGGTCCGCCGGGCCAGCACGGTGTCGCCGGTGGCGTAGGCGAGGGCGGCGAGCTGCATGTCGTAGAAGGTGCCGTGGTTGTTGGCGGCCGCGCCCTCCTGCTTGCCGAAGTCGCTGTTCTTCAGCCAGTTGAGGAAGTCGGCGTTCCACTTGCCCATCGCGGCACGGTCCCCGGCGTTCCAGCCGGGGGCGCCGGCGGCCAGGATCGCCTGGGCGTCGAGGACGCTGGTGTACGACTGGGAGAAGTCGATGACGCCGATGGCCCGGCCGTCGTACTTGCACGGGATGAACTGGGCGTGGTTCAGGTCCGGGTTCATCCGGGTGGCCGGGTCCAGGAACCAGGTGCGCAGGATCTGCCCGGCCTTCTCGGCGTAGGTCCGTCTGCCGGTGTAGTACCAGGCGAGTGCGAGGTCGTACGTCGAGTCGAAGACCTTCTCGGCATCCTGCCGGTCCGTTCCGCTGTCGACCTCCGGGGTGCGCTGCCCGTCGCGCTGGACGTACGGGCAGCCCCAGGGGTTGTCGGCGGTGGGGGTGGTCGTGGGCCACCAGTAGGGGGCCTGGCTCAGGTACTCGTGGACGTCACCGCCGGGTGCGGGTCTCGGCTTGTCGACGACCGTCCAGGGGCCCTGGTCCAGCCAGGTGCCGGCACGGGTGGTCAAGTCCCGCAGGGCGCGCTGGAGCCGGGGGTCGCGGCCGAGGCGGGCGCGGGTCTGCTGCAGGCGGCCGCCGTCGAGGACGGCGGTCCTCGGGGCCTTCGGCGAGGCGTGCGCGGAGGGGGCGTGGGCGGCGTGCGCGGACGGGACGAGCGCGGCGCCGAACGTCACCACCGCGGCCAGCAGCACGGTCGCACGGGATCTTCCACTCATCGAGCACTCCGATCTGTCATCGATCAGCGCGAGTCAGATATATGAATCGAGTTCATGGATAGGACCGTGCGAGCGTAGAACCGCTCGTTACCCGTGACAATGGTTCGGACCGTCTTCACGTACGTAAGAAAGCGAAACCGCACCATGGACCTCGGCGTACGCTGGAAGCTGCACGGTGACGGGCGCACGCCCGCGCCCGGAGCGGTGGTACGCCCCGACGAACGGCTCTCCTGGCCCCGCACCGTGGGCCTGGGCGCCCAGCACGTGGTCGCGATGTTCGGCGCGTCCTTCGTCGCGCCCGTCCTGATGGGCCTGGACCCGAACCTGGCCATCATGATGTCGGGCGTGGCGACCGCGATCTTCCTGCTCGCCACCCGCGGCCGGGTGCCCAGCTATCTGGGCTGCTCCCTGTCGTTCGTGGGCGTGGCCGCCGTCATCCGCGCCCAGGGCGGTACGAGCGCCACGGTGACCGGCGCGGTGTTCGTCGTCGGTGTGGCGCTGTTCCTGGTGGGACTCGCGGTGCAGCACTTCGGGGCGCGGATCATCCACGCGGCCATGCCGCCGATCGTCACCGGCGCGGTCGTCATGCTGATCGGCTTCAACCTCGCCCCGGTCACCGCCTCCACCTACTGGCCGCAGGACCAGTGGACGGCCCTGCTGGTCATGCTGTTCACGGGGCTGGCCGTGGTCTGCCTGCGGGGCTTCTGGTCCCGAATCGCGATCTTCCTCGGGCTGGTCTTCGGCTACGGCATCTCCTGGGCATTCGACCGGATCTTCGGCAAGATCCACTCCATGGGCCCGAGCGGCAAGGTCACCGACCACTGGCGCCTGGACCTCTCCGGCGTCTCCAAGGCCGACTGGATCGGCCTGCCGCACTTCCACGGGCCGTCCTTCCAGTGGTCGGCGATCCTGGTCGCGCTGCCGGTCGTGATCGCGCTGGTCGCGGAGAACGCAGGCCACGTCAAGGCGGTCGGCGAGATGACCGGCGACCCGCTGGACGACAAGCTCGGTACGGCGATCTCGGCGGACGGCGTCGGATCCATGCTGTCCACCGCGGTGGGCGGCCCCCCGAACACCACCTACTCCGAGAACATCGGTGTGATGGCGGCGACCCGCGTCTACTCCACCGCCGCCTACTGGGCCGCGGCCGGCTTCGCGCTGCTCTTCGGCATCTGCCCGAAGTTCGGCGCGGTCGTGGCCGCGGTGCCGGGCGGGGTCCTCGGCGGCATCACGGTGATCCTCTACGGCATGATCGGCCTGCTGGGCGCCCAGATCTGGCTGCACGCCAAGGTGGACCTGCGCAACCCGCTGAACCTGGTGCCGGCCGCCGCGGGCATCATCATCGGCGTCGGCAACGTCAGCCTGAAGTTCACCAGCAACTTCTCGCTCAGCGGCATCGCCCTCGGCGCCCTGGTCGTCATCACCGGCTACCACGCACTACGCGCCTTCGCCCCGGCCCATCTGAAGCAGCAGGAGCCACTGCTGGACGAGGGCACCTCCGCCTACGACGCGGAGGCCGGCGAGGAGGGGGCTCCGCGCGCCAAGTCGTAGACGTACGACGGCGTGAACGTCCCGGCCGCGCCCCGGCAGCCGTCGGACTTCCCCGGCGGCTCCACCTGATCACCTGCGCCAGGCTGACGCGGCCGGTCCGCGGGGTCGCGGGTCGCCGGGGTGGGCGCGGACCCAGTCCGGCACCGGGGAGTCGGGGCAGCTGTTCTCCCGGGGCGGACCGGGGACGGCGTCGTGGCCGGGGCGGGGGACTTCTTCGCTTCCCGCTTCCGCACGACCGGCTCACGCGTCGTCCCCACGCCGCGCCGTCCCGGCCACTCGCCGGCCGCGCCATGCCTAACCCTCCTCACCCGCGCCGCCCCCGCCGCTCCCCAGCCGTGCCGCACCCGCCGCTCCCGCACCACGCCGGGTCCGCCGCTCTCTTTTTCCCGCTGCTGCCGCCGCTCCCGCCCTGCGTTCGCCCGTTCCGGCGATGTCTCCGGCCGGTCGGTGTGTCCGTCGGGGCAGGGCTGGGACCCTTCCTCCATGGCGCAGTTGGAACACCTCAGCACTCCCGTCGACGCGGTCGTCTCCCGGATGCGCGCGATCGATGCGACGCTGCCCGAGCGGGACGGCATCGCCGTGTTCAACCGCGTCTACCTCACCGTCACCGAGGAGGTCGACCGGCGCCTGGACACCGGTGAGTTCCCGGATCCACGGGCGGCGATCGCGCTGGACGTGCGGTTCGCCGAGCGCTATCTCGCGGCGGTCGACGCCGCGGCCGCCGACCGCCGCCCGCCCGCCTGCTGGCGTCCGCTGTTCCAGCTCCGCCGCCATCCCGGGGTAAGGCCGCTGCAGTTCGCGCTGGCGGGCATCAACGCGCACATCGGGCACGACCTGGCGCTCGCCGTGGTGGACGCCTGTCGTACGCTCGGCTGCGAACCGCCCGACCTGGAGGACGAGTTCGACCGCGTGGGCGAGTTCCTCGTCGCGCTGGAGGAGCGCATCCGCGAGGATCTGATGCCGGGTCCCGATCTGCTGCAGATCGCCGACCCCCTCACCCACCTGCTCGGCTCCTGGAGCCTGGAGCGGGCCCGCGACGCGGCCTGGGTGGCGGCACGGGCCCTGTGGGCGCTGCGCCACTGCGCCGGCATGGCCGAGGAGTTCGCCGAACGGCTGGACACGGCGGTGGGGTTCGCGGGGCGGATGCTGCTGACGCCGCTCACCGACTGAACCTGGCCGGTTTCCGCCCCTGCGCGAGCCGCCTTCGGAACACCCTGGCCGTCGCCGTACGTTGCCTGCCGAGTATCCGATCACAGAGGAGCAGCGGTATGGCGACCCGGCTCGGCCTGAGTCTTCCCCAGATGCGGCAGTACTCGATCGGCACGGACGTGCCCGCGGTGGCACACGCCGCCGAACGGATCGGCTACGACAGCCTGTGGGTCTTCGAGCGCGCTCTGTTCCCGGAGCCCGCCACCCAGGGTCTTTACGGCGTCGAGGGCCTGCCCTGGCCCGACCAGTACCGGCACGTGGCGGACCCGCTGGTCACCCTCACCCTGGCCGCGGCTGCCACCGAGCGGGCGGAACTCGGCTCCAGCGTCCTGGTGGCGCCCCTCCACGTGCCGTTCCAGCTCGCGAAGGCCCTGGCCTCGCTGGACGCGGCGAGCGGAGGCCGGGTGATCGCCGGCTTCGGCACCGGCTGGTCCCTGGACGAGTACGCGGCGTCGGCCGTGCGGCCGTTCGAGGAGCGGGGCGCGGCCCTGGACGAGATCATCGAGGTGTGCCGGGCGGTGTGGGGTCCGGATCCGGTCGTCCACGAAGGCAAGTCGACCAGGATCGCCTCCGCCGTGGTCGGGCCCAAGCCCGCCCGGCCGATCCCGGTACTGCTGGCCGCGAGCAACGAACGTGCCTTCCGGCGGCTGGTCGACCATGCCGACGGCTGGCTGCCGGCGGGCTTCAGCGCCGAGGGGGTCGGCGCGCAGTGGCGCCGCTTGCGGGAGCTGGCCGAGGAGCGGGGCCGTACGAAGCCCCTGCGGACCGTGCTGCGGGTGAACACCAGCCGCCAGGCGAAGCCGTACGACGGCACGGACCGCCGGCCCTTCCAGGGCGACGTCGACCAGATCGTGGCGGACCTCGTCGAGTACACCGGTATCGGCCTGGACGAGATCCTCATCGACCTCCAGGGCACCGCGCGGGACGCACAGGAGCTGACGGACGTCGCCGCGGAGGTCTTTGAAAAGGCGCGGGCGGCCGGAGTCTGAGTCCGGCCGCCCGCGCCTTGGTCCTTGCTCGTTTCTGGTCAGTCCTCGGGCAGCTCCACAGGGGCGATCTCGTCGTACACGTCGCCCGGGCCGGGGTTGGCCGGGTCGGTCTCGCCGCCGAAGTGGTGCATGACACCCCAGACCGCGTTCAGCGCGGTCTGGATCGCGCCCTCGGCCCAGCCGGCCGTCCAGGAGATGTCGTCGCCGGCGAGGAAGATACCCCGCTTGTCCCCGGGCAGCCGGTCCTGCATGAAGTGGGTGAACAGGCGCCGCTGGTAGCGGTAGTGGCCGGGCAGGTTCGCCTTGAACGCGCCCATGAAGTAGGGCTCGTTCTCCCAGGAGACCGTCACCGGGTTGCCGATGACGTGCTTCCTGATGTCGACCTTCGGGTAGATCTCGCCCAGCGACTTCAGCATGACCTCCATCCGCTCGTTCGCGGACAGCGGCAGCCACTTCAGGCTGTCGTCGCACCAGGTGTACGACAGGCAGATCACGGCGGGCTTGTCCGGGCCGTCGTCCAGCAGATAGGTGCCGCGGGTCATGCGGTCGGTCAGCGTCATCGACATGACGTCCCGGCCGGTCTCCTCGTCCTTGTCCAGCCAGAACGGCCGGTCGACCGGGACGAAGAGCTTCGAGGACTCCATGTAGTGGGTGCGCTCGATCGCGGTCCAGTGGTCGATCGGGAAGAGCGAGTCGTCACAGGCGATCTTGGACAGCAGCATCCAGGACTGGGCGGTGAAGATCGCCGCCTGGTAGGTGCGGATGTCGCCGTTCGCGTCCGTCACGGTGATCTGGTTGCCCGCGGTGCGGTGCAGCCGGGTCACGGCCGGCTTGGGCTCGCCGTCCACGTGCAGGGACTTCAGAGAGGTCCCGTACGGCCAGTGGACGATCTTCTCCGGCTCGCGCTCCCACAGGCGCAGCGGCAGCTGCTGGGAGCCGCCGACGATGCCGCGGTGGTGGTCGTCGGCCTCGGTGTAGACGACGCGCAGGATCTCCAGGATGGAGTTCGGGAAGTCGGTGTCCCAGCCGCCGGTGCCGAAACCGACCTGACCGAAGATCTCGCGGTGCCGGAAGGACTTGAAGGCCTCGGAGTCGCAGAGGAAGCCGTAGAAGGTCTGGTTGTCGAGCTTCTCGACCAGCTTCGCCCAGATCTCGCGGATGCGCGGGACGTCCCGCTCGCGCATGGCGCGGTTCATGTCGGAGAAGTCGGCGCCCTCGTCGAGGCACTTGTTCCAGGCTTCGGCGACGTCCCGGTACACCTGGGGCAGGTCGTCGACGGTCTCGGCGTAGTGCGACTCGCCCTTGAGGTCCACGACGGTCGAGGGGGTGGCCTCGGCCAACGGGTTCGGGAAGGGCCTGGTCTCCAGGCCGACCATGTCGATGTAGTGCTGCAGGGCGGTGGAGGACGGCGGGAAGCGCATCGCGCCCATCTCGGCGGTCAGCGTCTCGTCGCAGCCCTCGAAGCCGACCGTGCGCAGCCGGCCGCCGATCTGGTCCGCCTCGTAGACGACGGGCTTGAGGCCCATCTTCATCAGCTCGTACGCGGCGACGATGCCGGACAGGCCGCCGCCGATGACCGCGACCTCGGTGCCGTGCTCGGTCGCGGGTATCTGGCCGAGGCCCGCCGGGTGGGCGAGGAAGTCGTCGTAGGCATAGGGGAAGTCCGGGCCGAACATGGTGATCGGCGGCTGCTGCTCGTCGCTGTGCTCGACGGCGTTGGGCACCGTGGACGTCATGGGGTACGGACTCCTTGCGCGGGGGTTGCTCGGGGAGGGCTCGGGCGGGGGGTGATACGGCGAGGGCTGAGGGGGCTCAGATCAGCGACCCGTACAGACCGGGGCGGCGGTCCTGCAGGTACGGGTTGGCCTCGCGGGAGGCGGCCAGGGAGGCGGGGTCGGCGTCGGCGAACACCAGCTGCTCGGCGCGGCCGGCCCGGGCGCGGGCGATGCCGTCGGGACCGGCGAGGACGGAGAGGCCGACGAACTCGAACTCCCCTTCCTGGCCGACCCGGTTGACGTACGCGACGTACATCTGGTTCTCCCAGGCTCGCACCGGCACCAGGGCCTCGGCGACGAACTGGAAGGGGTGCATCTGCGCGGTCGGGACGACGAGGAGGTCGGTGCCGGCCAGGGCGTGGGCGCGGACGTTCTCCGGGAACTCGACGTCGTAGCAGATCATCAGGCCGACGGTGAGGCCGTTCAGCTCGGCCTGGACTACCGGCTGCTCGCCGGGCGTGAAGTGGTCGCGCTCGAAGCAGCCGAAGAGGTGGGTCTTGCGGTAGTTCGCGAGCCGGATGCCGTCGGCGGAGATCAGCTGGGCGGAGTTGTACACGGTCGCGCCGTCGCGCTCCGGGTAGCCGTAGACGATCGCCAGGCCGTGCCGGTGGGCCAGCTCGGCGATCGCGTCCGCGCTGTCGCCGTCGGCGGGCTCGGCGAGGCGGGCGATGTCGTCGCCGATCGCGTACCCGGTCAGGAACATCTCCGGTGCGGCGAGCAGCGCGGCGCCCGCGGCGGCGGCACGGCCCGCGGCCTCGTCGAGGACCTTGAGGTTCTCGGCGATCGAGCCGGGGCGGCCGGAGCTCTGGAGCAGGGCGGTGCGCATGCGTGTTCCTCACCGGACGCAGGGGGTTAGGAGGCCATTAAGAAGGTACGGTCGGCGCGCTCGGCCGGACAAGAAGGAGCCGTTGCGCGCCCGTGCGCGGTTCGTTGCGTGGAGTGCGGGTCGGACGGCGATTCGTTGCGCCCCCTCGGGGCCGCATCCCGTCCTCCCCGAGACGCAGGTCACGGCCGGGGTTCCCCGCCGGACGGCGGAGGTGGGTTCCCGCCTGCGGAGCGATGTGCGCCCGGCCCGCCGCCGGGACAGTGGTGAGCGTTCAGTTCACGCGCTTGACCTGCGGAAAGGACCGCCATGAAGCGTCGTACGAAGATCGCCGCCGTCACGCTCACCGCCGCCCTGCTCATCACTGCCGGTACGGCCGGGGCGGCGCTGGCCTCGGGCGGCGGGGCGGACCGTCCCCGGCCGGCGGCGGAGCACGCTCAGCGGGAGGCCGCCGCACTGACCGGTACGGCCGAGCTGTACCGGTCGGCCGGGGACGACATCACCTTCACCTTCGACGCGCATCTCGCGGCGAAGGACACCCGGAACCCGCGCAAGGCCACGGGCACCTTCGCGTTCAGCCACTACCTGCACGGTCGGGGGGCCTGGGCCAGGGCCAGGGTCGACTGCCTGGTCACCGGCGGCGAGGTCGCCGTCGTCTCCGGCGTGATCACCGCCTCCGACCTGCCCGGGGCGACGGGAAGGCGGGTCGGTGTCACGGTCCACGACCTCGGCCGGCACGACCGGCTCGGCTACAGCTGGGCGGGGGTCGGCAGTCCCACGGACACCAAGGACCTGCCGCCGTGCGTGTCCTCCGCGCCCTTCGAGAAGGTGAAGCAGGGCACGGGTGACTTCACGGTCGTGCCCTGGCAGCCGAGGCTCTAGGTGCGGCTACTTGCCGGTGCCGACGGGGTCGACGGTGACGGCGGGGCCGCCCCCGTCCGAGACCGGCACGTTGATGCTGACGGGCAGCGTGCGGGAGTGGGTCTCGTTCGGCGGGGTGACGACGAGGCTCGTGAAGGTCTCGCCGCTGCCGCCGGAGTTGTTCGGCGGGTAGTGCAGCGTGAAGCGGGTCTCCTCGCCCGGCTTGACGCTGACCGCGACCGGGGCGACCGTGCTCCGCTTGGCGCTGACCGTGCCGTCCTTGCTCTTGAGGTCGGCGCCGGGGAAGCCCTTGAGGGTGCAGGCGGTGGAGCCGGTGTTCTTCAGGTTGACGATGAGGGTGCCCTCGGCCATGCCGCCGGAGGTGCTGAAGGCGAGCTGGGAGGTCGGGCACGCGCCGGAACCGCCGCCCGCGGCCCTGCCGCCGCCGCTCGTGCCGGACTGGCCGCCGGCGGTGCCCTTGCCCGGGGTGCCGGTGGAGGCGGCACTGCCGTCGGAGGCCTGCGAGCCGGAACCCTGGGAGGCGGAGCTCTGCGAGCTCGGGGTGGAGGAGCCGCCGGAGCCGGACGAGCTCTTGCCACTGCCCTGGCAGGCGGTGAGCGACAGGCCTGCGACGGCGACGACGGCGAGCAGCGAGAGCTTGTGGACGCGCATGGTTCCCCTTAAGCGGTCTGGGTGACGTGCTGCTCCCTGAGACACCGGCCGCCGTTGATGCGTTCCGATCAACACCGCTCTCGCACACGGCTGTGACAAACCCTAGATCTCCCGCAGCCGCTCCACGATCTCCCGCAGCAGCCCCGGATCGGCCGTCGGACCGCCGGCCGGGTGGCGGCGGGGCGCGTCGATGCGGATGAGACCCGCCTCGGCCAGGTCACCGAGCAGCACCCGGAGGACGGTCAGGGGCAGGTCGGCGTCCGCGGCCAGCTCCACCACGGGACGCGGGCCGCGGCGGATCAGGTCGAGCAGGGCGGCACGGGCGTGATCGACGTCCCGTCCGGGCGCGTCGGCGTCCAGCGCGGTGACCCGGGACATCAGGTCGATGGCGTGCGCGCCCGAGGGCCTGGTGCGGCCCCGGGTCACCGTGTAGGGGCGCACCATCGACCCGGTCTCGTCCTCGTACCAGTGCTCGTCGCTCACCGCGGGATCATCTGGGGCTGCGGGCGGCCGCGTCCAGATGGCGGCCGAGGCGGCGGACGAGCAGGGCCATCTCGTGGGCGAGCTGGCCGACATCGGTGCCGGCCTCGCTGAGGACGGCGAGCCGGCTGCCCTGCCCGGCCGGGGTGATGAAGAGGTAGGCGTCGTCGAGCATCACCATGGTCTGCCGCACCTCGCCCGCGCCGAACCGCTCCCCCGCCGAGCGGGCCAGGCCGTGGAAGCCGGAGCAGACGGCGGCCAGGTGCTCGATGTCGCGTCGGCGCATCCCGTCCGAGCTGCTGAGCGGGAGGCCGTCGGCGGTCAGCAGCACGGCCTGGCGGACATGCTCGGTGCGCGCCACGAGATCGTCCAGCAGCCAGCCCAGGTCCGTGCCGGGCGCCCCCGCGGGCGGGTCCTGCGGCTCCGGGGTCTGGTCGTCACCGTTCATGATCGGTGTCGGTCCCTTCGTCGGCGTGACTGGTCAGGGGGGCAGGGGCGGCGTCGGTGGGGGCGTGGTGGGGGGCGGCCTCAGGTGCGTGTGCCTGGTCAGGGGCGGGTGCGTGTGCCTGGTCAGGGGCGGGTGGGGCGGGTGCGGGTATGTGTGGTGCGTGGTCGGGCGCGGGTGCGTGGTCGGGCGCGGGTACGGGTGCGTGGGGGCTGGTCGCGCCGTTCCCCGCGCCCCTGCGGAGCTGCGGTTCCGTCGGCTTCGCGGTGCCGGAGCTGCGGGCGGTCGCGTCGGTCGCCGGCAGACCCTTGCGGCCGCGGTCGAGTCCGCGCTGGAAGGCGCCGAAGATCGCCCGCATCTCCTCGGCGTCGACCTCCCGCCCGGGTGCCGTGTCCGGCGGGGGCGGGTCTTCCCGCAACTCCCGGGCGAGGGAGGCCTGGCGGACCCGGGTGGGGAGGGCGGGGGCCTCCGGGGCGGGAGCCGACGTGTGTGCCGTTTCCTGGTCGGCCGACGGCTCCGGGGCGGTGGCGCTCGCCGGGTCGCCGGAAGGCCGGGGCCCGGGCCGCCTCCGTGTGGGCAGCGCACCCGCACCGGAAGCGGAACCGGCCCGCTTGCCCGACGGCGGCTCGGCCGCATCGGCGGACACCTCGGACCGCCCGATGGACGGCACCTCCCGCACGCCCGCGGACGCCCCGGACCGGCCTCCCGACGGCATGTCTCCCGCATCCGGACCGACGGCGGGCCGGCCCCTCGACGGCAGCTCCCCCACCCCGGCGGACACCCCGGACCGGCCTCCCGACGGCAAGTCCCCCGCATCCGGACCGACGGCGGGCCGGCCCCTCGACGGCAGCTCCCGTACGGTTGCGAGGCCGTCGGCGTGCCCGTGCCCGGGCAGCGTCCGGCTTTCCGGGGCACGCGCCCCGGGCCGCGCGTCCTCCGGCTCTCCGGTCTGCCGTACGACACTCCGCCCCGCCGCAGCGGGCTCGACAGGGCCGGCGGGGCCGGCGGGCTCTGGCTCCGCCAGCACCCTCTCCGGCAGCAGAATCACCGCCGTCGTGCCGCCGTACGGCGAGTCCCCGAGGCTCACCTCGATGCCGTGGTGGGCGGCGAGGCGGCCGACGACGTAGAGGCCGAGGCGGTCGTGGCGGGTGGGGTCGAAGGCGTCGGGGTCGGTGAGGGTGGCGCGGGCGTGGGTGCGTGCCTCGGCGTCGAGGCCCAGGCCCCGGTCGTCGATCTCGATCACGAACCCGCTGCCGACCCGCCCGGTGCGCAGGGTGACCTGGGTGTGCGGCGGTGAGAACGCCGTGGCGTTCTCCAGGAGTTCGGCGACGAGATGGACGACATCGGCGACCGCGTCCGCCGCGACGCCGATCTCCGGCATCGGCGGCACGACCACGCGCGCGTAGTCCTCGATCTCGCCGACGGCCGAGGCGACGACGTTCGCGACCGGCACGGGCCGGCGCCAGCGGCGGCCGGGCGCGGCGCCGGAGAGGATGATCAGGCTCTCCGCGTGCCGGCGCATGCGTGTGGTCAGGTGGTCGATGCGGAACAGCTCGCGCAGGACGTCGGGGTCCTCGGTGCGCCGTTCCAGGGTGTCGACGAGCTTCAACTGGCGGTGCACCAGCGCCTGGTTGCGCCGCGCGATGTTGAGCAGCACCGCGAACAGGCCGCGGCGCAGGGTGGCCTGTTTGACGGCGGCCTCGACGGCGGCGAGCCGCGCGGTGTTGAAGGACCGGCCGACCTGCCCGATCTCGTCGTCGCGCACCTCGTCGGCGGCCAGCGGCGGCGCCTCCGCCACCGCGTCGACCTCCTCGCCGGCGCTCAACCTCCGCATGACATCGGGCAGCTGGTGCTGGGTCAGGACGTCGGCCGCGTCCCGCAGGGTCTCCAGGCGCCGCGAGATGCGCCGCGCACCGCGTACCGCGAACCACAGCGACAGTCCCACGGCCGCGAGCCCCGTCACGCCGACGACGGCCGACTTGGTCAGCTCCCGGTAGGCGAAGGCCCGTCCGCGTGCCGCGGAGTTCTCGGCGGACTGCGTACACAGCTGCATGTACCGCTTCACGGCCCGGTCGGTGGTGGACCGCCAGGTGTCCGCCGCGACGGCCCGCCCGGCTCCCGTGGCCCCGGCCCGCAGCAGCGCGTCCTCGCCGCGCACCAGCGAGCCGTACAGGACCCCGCGCTGGAAGCCCTCGAACAGCGCGCGCGAGTCGGCGGGCAGGTCCGGCACGTACGTGCGCTGGAACACCCGCCGGTCCTCGATGGTCGCGGTCAGCGTGTCGTACTGCCCGTCGGTCAGGGTGCCGGCCCCCCGCGCCCCGGCGACCAGCGCGTCCTCCCGTGAGACGAATTCCCGTACCCGCACCAGCTCGCTGACGACCTGTGCCTCGCGGGCGAGCTGTCCGGCCTGCAGGGCGGTGAGCGTGGACTGCACGTCGAAGCCGGGCTCGACCAGCGCGCTGTACTCGCCGACGGCCCGGTCCCAGCTGATGTGCCGGGACAGCACCTGCGAGCGCAGCCCGTCCAGTTTCCCGGTCGCCGCGTCCATGGCGTCCAGCGCCTGCCGCTGCCGGGCCGTGAGCCGGCCGCGGTCGCCGTCCCGGATCGCCTGCCGCATGGCGTCCACGGCCCGGTCGGTACGGCGCTGCTGTTCGAGCAGCTGACCGGCCGTGGCCGTGTCGAGGCGGGCGCCCAGGTAGGCGGCGGACATCCGGCGCTCGATCTGGATCTGCCCGATCGCGGTGTCCACGGGGGTGCCGAAGTCCTCGTACACCCCCTGGAGCCGGATCAGCGCGCGCAGTTCGGAGGTGACGGACACCATCGCGAAGCTCCACAGCGCCATCAGCGCGACGGCCGGGGCGAGCGCGAGCGCCACGATCCGTGTACGGACGGTGGTGGGACGGCCGAGGGGCCAGCGCATGGAGTACCTGCCGGTGTTACCAGTCAGTAGCGGGCGTGGGCGCGGCACAACCTACGGGATGGTCACCCTGTACCGCAATGGTGACCTGCGGTAACCCGGAGTCACATCCTGGTCAGGGAGAACGTGGTGACGACCGCCGCGTGGTCGGAGGGCCAGTCGTTGTCCGCGACGTCCGGCCAGGGTCGCGGGCTGCCGGTGACGAGGGTCCTCGCGTCCCGCACCGCAAGGCCCCGGTGCAGGACGTAGTCGATCCGGTCCTGCGGCTCGGGTCGTCCGCTGCCGTCCTCGTGCACCGGATGGATCGGCGACCAGGTGTGGCCGGGCTCGGCGGCGGGGTCCGGGTGGGCCTCGCGGTAGGAGTCGGCGAAGCCCGCGTCCTCGGCGGCCCTCGTCACCGGCCAGGCCACGTCCGGCCAGTCCAGGTGGGAGGGGCAGTTGAAGTCGCCGACCAGGACGACCGGGACGCCGTCGCACGAGGACTCGGCGATACGCGCCAGCGCGTCCCGCATCTGGGCCAGCCGCAGCTCCTCGTGGGCGATCAGCTCCCGCGCCGGCAGCCCGTCGAAGGCGGACTCGTAGGGGCCGTACGGCGTGTAGTGCAGGTGCGCGGTCCAGACGTCCACCTCGCGGCCGGGGGCCACGGCGATCCGGACGCCCGCGGCGCCGTAGAAGCCGACGTCCGGGTCGCCGAAGCGGGCGGTGACGGGGTGGCGGCTGATGACACCGAGGTTCTCGCCGGCCCGGTGGTGGTGCCAGCCGAGCGCCTCGGCCAGTTCCTGGGCCGCGGTGCCGCCGGTCTCCTGGAGTCCGACGACGTCGGCGCCGCTCTCCAGGATCACCTTGAGCTGCTTGGCCCGGTGGTCGTCGACCTCGCTGCCGCCCAGCCACAGGTTCCAGCTCATCACCCGCAGCTCGGACGTCACCATGTGCCGCAGTTCCTCGACCGTGACCCCGCTGAGGCTGTCCCGTACGGTCCGGCCGGGCGCGGTGCCGATCGGTGCGAGGGACGGCACGGCGAGGACGGCGCACCCGGCGGCCTCGGCGGAGGCGACGCCGGTCTCGGTGTCCTCGACGGCCACGCAGGCGGCCGGTTCGACCCCGAGGGCCCGGCAGGCGGCCCGGTAGGGGTCGGGGGCCGGCTTGGTGCGGGCGGTGTCGTCGGCGGTGACGGAGGCCGCGAACCGGTCGGCGCCGAGGGCGTCGAGGACGACGTCGGCGACCGCCCGTGGGGACGCGGTGACCAGGGCGGCGGGGACGCCGACGGCGGCCAGCGCGTCCAGCAGGTCCAGCGCGCCGGGCCGGGGCACGATCCCGGTGCGGACGCGGTCGGCGAACTCGTGGTGCAGCTCGGCCGCGAGCTCCGCCTCCGGCCGGCCCGACTCCGTACCGAGCCAGGCGGCGGTGTGCTCGACCGGGCGGCCGAGCACGTCGGGCTGGTCGGCCTCGGTCAGCGGGCGCCCGGCGACCTGCTCGACCGCCTCCCACCACAGCCGCTCGGTGTCGACGAGCGTGCCGTCCATGTCGAACAGAACGGCCTGCAGCGGGCGTTGATGGGTGTGGGGGGTCACGTTCGGGAAATTCCTCACTTCTGGATACGTTCGGCCACGAGCACCGGCCGCTCGGGCAGCGACACGCCGACGGCGGTTCCGGCGCCGAGCCCGGTGGCCTCGTGGGCGGGCAGGTCGGCCTTGACCTCGGTGCCGTCGGCAAGCCGTACGGTGACCCGGACGACCGCGCCGAGGAAGGCGGTGGCGACGATCCGGGCGGTGCCCTGCTCGTCGGAGCGCACCTGTACGGCCTCGGGCCGCACCAGCACGTCCACCTCACCGTCGGGCACCTCGCCGTCGGCCGGCAGCCGCCGGCCGAGCACCTGGACCGTGCCGTCCTTGAGGTCGCCCGGTATCCGGCTCATGGTGCCGACGAACTCGGCGACGAAGGCGGTGGCGGGGCGGCCGTACAACTCGGCGGGTTCGGCGCACTGTTCGAGGCGGCCGGCGCGCATGACGGCGACCCGGTCGGCGACCGAGAGGGCCTCCTCCTGGTCGTGGGTGACGAACAGCGTCGTGATGCCGAGCTCCTGCTGGAGACGGCGGATCTCCTCGCGCAGGGTGAGCCGCACCTTGGCGTCCAGCGCGGACAGCGGCTCGTCGAGCAGGAGCACGCGCGGGCGCAGGGCCAGGGCGCGGGCCAGCGCGATGCGCTGCTGCTGGCCGCCGGAGAGCTGGTGCGGGTAGCGCTCGCCCTTGTCGGCGAGACCGACCAGCTCCAGCAACTCGGCGGCACGGGCCCGGCGCTCGGCCGTGCGGACGCCGCGCATGCGCAGCCCGAACGCGACGTTGTCCACGGCGTTCAGATGCGGGAAGAGGCTGTACGACTGGAAGACCATCCCGGCGTCGCGGCGGTGGGCCGGGACGTGTGTGACGTCCTCGCCGTCCACCAGGACGGCACCGGAGTCGGGGTGTTCGAAGCCGGCGAGCATGCGCAGCGCGGTGGTCTTGCCGCAGCCGGAGGGGCCGAGCAGGGCCAGGAACTCCCCCGGGCGGACGGTCAGGTCGAGCCCGTCGAGCGCGACGCTGGCCCCGAACTCCCGTCGCAGCGAACGGAATTCGACGGTGGCGGCCTTTTCCGCAACGGCCTTCTCGAGCGTGGTGGCGGTCATGGTGTGTGTCATCCCCGGGAGTCGGCGGTTCGGTTGCGTCCGCCGCCGGCACCGGCGAGCGCGAGGAGCAGGGCCCAGGTGACGAGCAGGCTGAGCACGGACACGGCGACGGACATCTGGGCCTGCTCGCCGCCGACGTTGTAGATCCACACGGCGAAGGGGGTGTAGCCGAGCAGGTGGGAGACCGTGAACTCGCCGAGTACCAGGGCCAGGGTGAGGAAGGACGCGTTCAGCAGGGCCCCGCGCAGGTTGGGCAGGACGGCCCGGACGAGTGCCTTGGGCCAGGAGGCGCCGCAGCTGCGGGCCGCCTCGACGAGGGTCCGCACGTCGATGGCGCGCAGGCCGGAGTCCAGGGCCCGGTAGACGAACGGCAGGGCCATCACGACGTAGGCGAGGACCAGAACGACGGGGAACTGGTCGTTCTGGATCACCACGAACGTCTCGAACAGCGGGGTGCGGGACAAATGCTCCGGGCCCCACTTGAGCACGGTGGCGATCCCGGCGACGAAGGCGATGGGCGGCACCACCAGCGGCAGCGAGCACACCACCTCCACCACCGGCCGCAGCCGGGGCGAGCCGAGCCGGAGCGCGACCACGGCGGGCACCATCAGCAGCAGCACGACAGCGATGGTGGCGACGGCCAGTTCCAGCGAGAGCAGCAGGCTGGAGAGGAAGCCGTCGGCGGACAGGATCCTGGTGTAGGCGTCGAAGGTGAGGCCCTGGCCGGGTACGTCGACCGTGAAGATCGCGGAGGCGGCGAGCGGCACCAGGAAGTACAGGGCGGCGAGGCCGAGGACGACCCACCGCCACAGGGTCAGGCGTCGAGCCATCGGGCACTCCGTCGCTGAAGGGGCAGGTACACGGCCATCACCAGGCCCGCCACCAGCACCATGTCCAGGCTGAGGGCGAGGGCGACGTTCTCCTGGCCGACCAGCACGTTGCCGGACAGGGCGTCGGCGATCTGCAGGGTGACCAGCGGGACCGCGCTGCCGACCATGGCGGCTGCGGTGGCGTAGGCGGCGAAGGCGCTGCCGAACAGCAGGACCAGGCCGCCGAGCAGCGAGGGCGCGAGCACGGGCAGGGCCACGTGCCGCCAGTACTGCACGCCGGTGGCGCCGTTGTTCAGCGCGGCCTCGCGCCACTGGGAGCGCAGGCCGTCCAGCGCCGGGGTGATGGTGAGGACCATGAGCGGGATGAGGAAGTACAGGTAGACGAGGACCAGGCCCCAGAAGCTGTACAGGTCCCAGCCGGCGTCCTTCAGGCCCAGGTGCACGGTGAGGACGCCCGCGTTGCCGAGGGTGGCGACGAAGGCGAAGGCCAGCGGGACGCCGCCGAAGTTGGCGAGCACGCCGGAGGCGGTCAGCACGGCCTCGCGCAGCCAGCGGGAGCGGGAGGAGACCACGGCCTGGGCGAGCGGCAGCCCGAGCAGGGCGCCGAGCGCGGCGGAGATCGCGGACAGCTTGACGCTGCCGAGCAGGGCGGTGAGGTACGGACCCTGCAGCGAGGCCGTCATGTTGGCGCCCGTGTAGGTGGTGGCGCCCGTGGTGGCGTCGTCGGCCGAGAAGGCGCCGTTCACGATGGCGACGGCGGGCAGGCCGAAGGCGATGGCGACGAAGACCAGCAGCGGTACGACCGCCAGCCAGCCGGGGGCGCGGCGCCGCCGCTTCGCCGAAGCGACGGGCGCCACGTCCGCGCGCGGGAGAGCGGCGGTCATCCGGAGACGGCCTTCCCCCAGCCCTGGGCGATGACCGTCTTGGCCTTGCTCTGCTGGGTCTCGGTCGGGAAGGACGGCGTGCCGGTGACCTTCGGGAGCTTGGCGGCGGCCGTCTTGTCGAGGGTGCCGGCCTTCTCCATGGCGGTCATCTGGGCCGGGCGGGCGTAGCCCTTGAGCCACAGGTTCTGGCCCTCGGTGCTGTACAGGTACTCCTGCCACAGGCGGGCGGCCGCGGGGTGCGGGGCGTCCTTGGTGATGGCCTGGGAGTAGTACTGGGCGTACTGGCCGTCGCTCGGGATGGTGACCTTCCAGTCGAGGCCCTTGGACTTGAACTCGTCGGCGTAACCGGCGTTCAGGTAGTCCCAGTCGATCGAGATCGGCGTCTCGCCCTTCTCGACGGTGGCCGGGGTGGACTCGACCGGCGTGTAGTTGCCGTTCTTCTTCAGCTTGGCGAAGAAGTCCAGGCCGGGCTGGATGTTGTCGAAGGAGCCGCCGTTCGCCAGGGCCGCCGCGTAGACGCCGCCGAAGGCCGAGCCGGACTTGGTGGGGTTGCCGTTGAGGGCGACCTGGCCCTTGTACTCGGGCTTGAGCAGGTCCTTGAAGCTGGCCGGGCAGTTCTTCACGCGCTTGGCGTCGCAGCCGATGGAGATGTAGCCGCCGTAGTCGTTGTACCAGCGGGCCTGCGGGTCCTTCTGGGCCTCGGGGATGTCGGCGTAGGTGGTGACCTTGTAGGGCGCGAGCAGGCCCTGCTGGGCGGCGCTGAGGGCGAAGGAGCTGCCGAGGTCGAGGACGTCGGGCGCGCGGTCCTGTCCCTTGCGGGTGGTGACGGCGTTGATCTCGTCCTGGCTGGTGCCGTCGGGGCTCTCGTCCTGGATCTTGATGCCGTACTTCTTCTGGAATCCGTCGATGAGGGCGCCGTAGTTGGCCCAGTCGCGGGGCACCGCGATGATGTGCAGCGTGCCCTCCTTCTTGGCCGCCTTGACCAGGGCGTCCATGCCGCCGAAGTCGGCCGCGGAGGTGGCGGTGGCGGCGCTCTTGCCGTCCTTGGTGGTGGTCGACGCCTTGTCGGGGGCGGCGCCGCAGGCGCTCAGCGCGAGCGCGGCGACGACGGCGAGGGAGCCGCCGAGGACGGCGTTTCTCGGCAGGGACACGGTCACGGTCTCTCCAGGGGGACGCATGAGGGTTGCGGAGAACTTGTCTGAACAAGTTGCGTCACAGTACGCCCGGTCACAGTGTCCTGTCTGTAAACGGGAGCGAAACTTTGAACCCTGCTTGGCTGCACAATCCAGACCGTTGCAGATCACGCTCAGGTCTCGATTAGGCTGGTCACGCTGTGCACAGCAACCTGAGCAGAGGGGAAGCATGACGGCGCGACACGAGGAGATCGCCGACGAGCTGCGGCGCGCGATCGACCGCGAGGAGTACACGGTCGGCAGCCGGCTGCCCTCGGAGTCGGAGCTCGCCGGGACATACGGCGTCTCACGCGGCACGGTCCGCCAGGCCGTCGCCACCCTGACCGCCGAGGGCCTGATCGGCTCCCGCCAGGGTGCCCGGCGCGTCGTGCTCGCCAGCCGCCGCAGCCAGAGCTTCGAGGAACTGCGCAGCTTCGCCCAGTGGGCCCGCGCGATGGGCCGCGAGGCCACGGGCCGGGTGGTGTCCCAGGAGTACCGCCCGGCGACCCACGAGGACGCCGTACGCCTCCAACTCCCCCTCGGCACACCGGTGTTGCACGTGCTCCGGGTGCGCGGCCTGGACGGCGAGCCGGTGCTGCTGGAGCGGACCGTGTACGCCGACTGGATCTCCCGGGCGGTCGAGTCGATCGAGCCGGGCTGTCCCTCGGTCACGCAGCGGCTGTACGACGACACGGGGCTGGTGTTCGCGTACGGGGAGCATGTGATCGACGCCGTCTCCGCCGGGGCGCAGGACGCCGAGTTGCTGGGGGTTCGCCGCACGAGTCCGCTGCTGCGGGTGCGGCGCGTGACGACGACGCGCGAAGGGCGGCCCGTGGAGTGGTCGGACGACCGCTACCGGTCGGACGCGGTGAGTTTCAGTGTGCGCAACTCGATCGACAACAACGCGCTGGCTCGCAAGACGGCGGAGTAGAGGCGCCCCGAAAGGGGCGCGGGGAACTGCGCGGCAGACCACGACGGACCCGCGGCCGGCACCCCACAGCGCGCCCCGAGGCGTGATCCGCCCCTACCCCGGCGCCCCGGAGGAGAAGCGGCGCAGCAACGGCGACAGCACCAGCACCGACTTGGTCCGCTCCACGAACGGCTCCCCGGCGATCCGCTCCAGCACTCGCTCGAAGTGCCGCATGTCGGAGGCGAAGACCTGGGCGATCGCGTCCGCGTCGCCGGTGACGGTCGACGCGGCCACGACCTCCTGATACCGCTCCAGACCCCGCTGGATGGTGTCCGGCGAGGTGTTCCGCCGGCAGTAGATCTCGATGTACCCCTCGGTCTCCCAGCCGAGCGCCGCCGGATCCACCCGCACGGTGAATCCGGTGATCGCTCCGGTGGCCCGCAGCCGGTCCACGCGCCGCTTCACAGCGGGCGCGGACAGGCCGACCATCTGCCCGATGTCCGCGTACGAGCGGCGGGCGTCCTCGGCGAGGGCGTGCACGATGCGTTCGTCGAGATCGTTCAGCACAGGGGGTGGTTCACTTCTTCGGTCCGGTCACTTCTCTGCCGTCACCGCGAGGTCGTCACCGGTCGCGAGACGGGAACGGCGGTAGCCGTATACGAAGTAGAACACGAGCCCGACGGCCATCCAGACACCGAACACGATCCAGGTGACGGTGGACAGGCTGCCCATCATCCACAGGCAGAACGCGAAGCCCAGCGCGGGCAGCACCGGCGACAGCGGGACCCGGAAGGAGCGGTGCATGGCCGGGCGGGTCCGGCGCAGCACCACGACGGCCACGTTGACCAGAGCGAAGGCGAAGAGCGTGCCGATGCTGGTGGCGTCCGCGAGCTGGCCCAGCGGGATCGCGGCCGCGAGGACACCGCAGAACACCGAGACGATGACCGTGTTGGCGCGCGGGGCGCCGGTCTTCGGGTGGACCCTGGCGAAGATCTTGGGCACCAGGCCGTCGCGGGACATGGCGAACAGGATGCGGGTCTGGCCGTAGAGCACGGTCAGGACGACGCTCGCGATGGCGATGACCGCGCAGAACGCGAGCAGCGTGCCCCAGAAGCTCTGCCCGGTGACGTCCGTCATGATCTGCGCGAGCGCGGCCTCGGAGTCCTTGAACTTCCGCCACGGCCAGGCACCCACGGCCACGGCCGCGACGAGGACGTACAGCGCCGTCACGATGACCAGGGACAGCATGATCGCGCGGGGCAGGTCGCGCTGGGCGTTCTTGGCCTCCTCACCGGCGGTGGAGGCGGCGTCGAAGCCGATGTACGAGAAGAACAGCGTGGCGCCGGCCGCGCTGACACCCGCCATGCCGAGCGGCATGAAGTGGGAGTAGTTGCCGGACTTGAAGCCCATGAAGCCGATGGCGCAGAAGAGGATCAGCGCGGCGATCTTCACGGACACCATGACGGTGTTGGCCCGCGCGGACTCCTTGGCGCCGCCGAGCAGGAACACCATGCCGAGGAGGACGACGATCAGGGCGGGCAGGTTGAAGATGCCGCCCTGGCCGGGCGGGGCCGACAGGACCGTCGGGATGGTCACGCCGATGGTGCCGTCCAGCAGCTCGTTCAGGTACTCGCCCCAGCCGACGGCCACGGCGGCGACCGAGACGCCGTACTCCAGCAGCAGGCACCAGCCGCAGACCCAGGCGATCAGTTCGCCCATCGTTGCGTATGCGTACGAGTACGAGGAGCCGGAGACCGGGATGGTGCCCGCCAGCTCGGCATAGGACAGGGCGGAGAACAGCGCGGTGAGGCCGGCGATCACGAAGGACAGGGTGACCGCCGGGCCCGCCTTGGGGACGGCCTCGCCGAGGACGACGAAGATGCCCGTGCCGAGGGTGGCACCGATGCTGATCATGGTCAGCTGCCACAGGCCGAGGGAGCGCCGGAGCGAGCCTCCCTCACCCTGGCCGCCCTCCGCGACCAGGCGTTCCACTGGCTTGCGCCGCATGAGGCGCGCGGCGAGGCCCCGGGCTGCGGGGGCGGTCGCTGTGCGGTCGTGCGGGGGTGCGCCTTGGTCGAGCACGCGCTGGCTCCTTCATGCTGCCGGTCATTGCGTTCGGGGACCGGCGGAGCCCTGCGAGGGCAGGGACCCACCGAGCGGGGTCCCCGCCACGCCACGTACAGACGAGCACCCTATGAGGCGGTCCTTCACGGGCGTAATGCAGCAACCATGCGCATCCCCGGATGATCATTGCGTTCATCGGACCGCGATGACAAATCGTTGCGCGCGGGCTGCCGACCGTTGCAGAGCGAGCCTCATATGCACCTTCGCCCCCACAAGTGAGTACCGGCCTTCCGGCCCCGTGGAGCCGAAACCTCCGGATACGCCGACGGCCCCCGCCCCTCCCTGACGCGGGAAGGACGGGGGCCGTCGCGGCGTGTTGCGCCGGTCAGTTCCAGCTGGCGTGCAGCGGCTTGCCCTCGGCGTAGCCCGCGGCGCTCTGGATGCCGACGATGGCCTTCTCGGCGAACTCCTCCAGGGAGGCGGCACCGGCGTAGGTGCACGAGGAGCGGACGCCCGCGATGATCGAGTCGATCAGGTCCTCGACGCCCGGGCGGGCCGGGTCGAGGAACATGCGCGAGGTGGAGATGCCCTCCTCGAACAGCGCCTTGCGGGCACGGTCGTACGCCGACTCCTCCGAGGTGCGGTTGCGCACCGCGCGCGCGGAGGCCATGCCGAAGGACTCCTTGTAGGCGCGCCCGTTGGCGTCGTGCTGGAGGTCGCCCGGCGACTCGTACGTACCCGCGAACCAGGAGCCGACCATCACGTTGGACGCACCGGCCGCCAGGGCCATGGCCACGTCGCGCGGGTGGCGGACACCGCCGTCGGCCCACACGTGCTTGCCGTACTTCTTCGCCTCGGCGGCGCACTCCAGCACCGCGGAGAACTGCGGCCGGCCCACGCCGGTCATCATCCGGGTGGTGCACATGGCGCCGGGGCCCACACCGACCTTGATGATGTCCGCGCCGGCGTCGATCAGGTCCTTCACGCCCTCGGCGGAGACGATGTTGCCCGCGACGATCGGCACCTGCGGGTCGAGGGCGCGCACCAGCTTGATGGCGCTGACCATCGACTCCTGGTGGCCGTGCGCGGTGTCGATGACGAGCGTGTCCACGCCGGCGTCGAGCAGCTGCTTGGCCTTGCCCGCCACATCGCCGTTGATGCCGACGGCGGCGGCGATGCGCAGCTTGCCCTGCGCGTCGACGGCCGGCGTGTACAGCGTGGCGCGCAGGGCGCCCTTGCGGGTCAGGATGCCGGCCAGCTTGCCGTCCTTGTCGACGGCCGGGGCGTAGCGGCGGTTGGCCGCGTCCAGCCGGTTGAACGCCTCGCGGGGGTCGATGTCCGCATCCAGGAGCAGCAGGTCCTTGGACATGACCACTTCGAGCTGGGTGAAGCGGTCGACGCCCGTGAGGTCCGCGTCGGTGACGACGCCGACGGGCCGCTGCTCCTCGTCCACGACCACACCGGCGTTGTGGGCGCGCTTCGGCAGCAGCGCCAGCGCGTCGGCGACGGTCTGGTGCGGGGCCAGCACGATCGGCGTGTCGAGCACCAGGTGGCGGCTCTTCACCCAGGAGACGACATCGGTGACGACGTCGATCGGGATGTCCTGCGGGATGACCACCAGACCGCCGCGGCGGGCCATCGTCTCGGCCATGCGGCGGCCGGCGATGGCGGTCATGTTGGCCACGACGAGCGGGATGGTGGTGCCCGTGCCGTCCGGCGAGGCGAGGTCCACGCCCTGACGCGAGCCCACCGCGGAGCGGCTCGGCACCATGAACACGTCGTCGTACGTCAGGTCGTACGCGGGCTGGATGTCATTGAGGAAACGCACGTGCTGCACATCCCAGTCGATCAGAGGTGACCCCCCGACGGGTGCGCCAGGGGGAAAGAGCACGTACTTCATTGTCCCATGTCGGCGCCGCTGTCACGCCCCCACGGAACATCCAGGGTGGGCGCCGATCACCTAGGAGGATCCTCCAAGGGCGAGGGCGACGGACAGGGCGGACGTGTGGTCCGCGGCCTCGGCGAACACCTCCTGCACGATCCGCCACTCGTCCGGCCGGGCCTCGGCGTACGGCCGCCAGTTCCGCACGACGATCAGCAGTCCCCGCTCGACCGCCCCCTCGGGCCACACGGTGTGGTCACCGAGGGAGTCGGCCAGGGCGTCCCAGTTGCGGCCGAACCAGCCGGGCAGTGTGAGGGCGCGTGCGGCGCGGTCCATGAGGCCGGCCTTGTCGGCGACACCGCCGAGGTCCAGCGTCAGCACGACCTCCGTCATCTCAGCACCGCCCGGAACGAGTTGTAGTGATCATCGGTGTAGTAGATCTCCCCGCCCTGACCCGTGACGATGCGCCGGGCCCCGCGATCGTGCGAGCCGGGCGTCCTGACCGTGTACTCGTGGTAATAGTCGCGCTGGTGCCTCGGCAGATGCCCCTCGAAATTCCCGAACACGACGCCGTCCCTGGCGTACGGGAACGGCCCGCCCCTGTCGATCAGCGCGAGCGTCCTGCGCGCCTCGGCCGGCAGCTGGGCCGCCCCGACCGTGCCCATGCCGTGCGCCCACGCCGGCACGGACACACTCGCGCCGGACGCCCGCACACCCGAACTCACTCCGGCACCGGAACCGGGATGCGAGCTCGCTCCGGACGAGCATCCCGCCAGCAGAACGGACACGACGAAGGCCAGCAGCCCCAGCAGCAGGCGGGCCGGTGTCCGGGTCCGCCCGCGGACCGACGCGCGGGCCCTTCCGCCGGCCGGCGTCCGGAACCGCCCGCGGGCCCAGGTGAGGGAACGTCGCGGCGTGGAGAACTCCCTCGCCGGGTGGGGGAGCGTCGCGGGCCGTCCGAGCGTGCGGGGCGGCGTCGAGGACGCCCCGGGCGTGGGGGGCGGTGCCACGGGCCGTCCGAGCGTGGGGGGCGGCGTCGAGAACTCCCTCGCCACGTGGGGAGGCGTCGCGGGCCGCCGAGGCGTGCGGGGCGGCGTGGGGAACGCCCCGGCCGCGTGGGGAGACGCCGCGGGCCGTCCGGAGCTGCCGCGCTGCGTCAAGAACTCCCCGGTCGTGTGGGGCGGCGTCGCGGGTCGTCCGGGCGTGCCGCCGGGGGCCGTCACGGGCTCTCCGGCCGCCTGGGGCGCCGTCGACGACCGTGCAGACGCGCGTGGCGCGGTTCCAGCCGTGCGGGACGACATAACGGGCCGTGCCAGCGTGCGGGGCGGCGCCGATGACCGGCCACGCGTGCGCCGTGGCCTCCCGGACTGTCCAGCCGTGCGGGGCGGCATCGGGGACCGTCCGGGCATGTCGGGCGGCGCCGACGGCCCTCCGGTGGCCCGGGGCTGTGTCAGGGGCCCTCTGGGCATGTGGGGGACGAACCGCGGCAACATGTCGTTGATGCTGCCACGGCCGTCCCGCTCCCAGGCTGCCGCGACCCGCCCGGGACGTGACACACCACGCCACGCCATGGGCAGCCGGTCCCCGCCCGCTCCCGCGCGACAGGCGGGCGGGTCGGCGGCCGGGGACGCGCTGACCGGCACCGGCCGCCGGGCAGGCCTCGACGGGCCACGACCCGCGCGCCCCGCCCACGGAACGCCATGAGAGCCGACGCAGTCTCCCGGCTCCCCGTGTGACCACCCTCTCGCTCGCGAACTCCCGCGCCCCCGCGGAGCCTTCAGTGCCCGTCGGGGTCCGCGCGGCCGAGCGTCGGCTTCGGCGTCGGCCCGGCCGTCATCAGGTAGTCCGCGGCGGACGTGTCCGTGACCAGGCTCGTGACCAGCCCCGACCGCAGCACCGCGTCGATCGCGGCCGCCTTGCGCTGACCGCCGGCGATCGCCACGACCTCCGGGATACGGCGCAGCTGGTCGGCCTTGACCGTGATGCACCGCTCCCCCAGGTCCCGCCCGATCCGGCGCCCCTCGGCGTCGAAGAGGTGCGCGGCCATCTCGGCGGCGACGCCGAGCGAGGCGTAGTGCGCCCGCTCCTCGTCGCTGAGCATGTCGTGCACGGTCGAGATACCCGGTTCCCAGGAGCCGATGGAGACGCAGGCGACCGTGACCTTGTCGAAGTACTCGAAGGCCCGGGCGATCCCGGTCTGGTTGCGCAGCGCGGCCGCGGTGGCCGCGTCCGGCAGCAGCATCGGCGCGTAGATGGGGTGGGCGTCGCCGCCCGACACCTGGGCGGCGCGCCGCACGGCCTCGACCGAGCCGCGCTCCGAGGTCCCGGCGTCGTACACGCCCGTCAGCTGCACCACCGTGCACGGCGGCAGCCGGTCGAGCGCCGCCGCCATGTGGATCGTGGACCGGCCCCAGGCCAGCCCGAGCACGTCCCCCTCGTTGACGAGCTCGCCGAGCAGGTCGGCGGCCACCTCACCGAGGTTCTCGGGGTCGGGGGTCTCCTCGGCCTCGGCCGGGGACTCGACCACGACGGCGTGCCGCAGGCCGTAGCGGGCGCGGAGCGCGTCGGAGCGCTCGGCGTCCAGCTCGGCCGGGACACGGATCTCGATGCGTACGAGATCCCGTTCGAGAGCCGTCTCCAGGACCCGCGCCACCTTGAAGCGGCTGACGCCGAACTCCTCGGCGATCTGGATCTTGGATTTGCCCTCGAGGTAGAAGCGGCGGGCCATGGCCGCCGCCTGCACCAGCTCAGCGGGTCCCATCCGCATGGCTGACCGGCCCGCCGACATACCCGACACGGCGATCTCCTCACTGCTGTTCACACTCTGGATTCGCCGTTCATCCTTGCAGATTCGGCGCGGCGGATCCGCCCTGAAGGGCGCCGTTCACTTAACCGTTCACGTACCTGTGGCTCAGTGGTCGCATGCCCAGGACGCCTTGGCGGTGGCCGACTCGCCCTGCGCGCGCAGGGCACGGACCGCCTCCTCGGGGTCCTTCGCCCCGTACACGGCCGAGCCTGCCACGAACACGTCCGCTCCCGCGTCCGCGCACCGCTCGATCGTCGAGGCCGAGACGCCGCCGTCCACCTGGAGCCACAGCTGCAGGCCGTGCTTGCTGATCAGCTCACGGGTGCGGCGGATCTTCGGCAGCATGATGTCGAGGAACGCCTGGCCGCCGAAGCCGGGCTCGACCGTCATGATCAGGAGCATGTCGAGCTCGGGGAGAAGGTCCTCGAACGGCTCGATCGGCGTCGCCGGCTTCAGTGCCATGGAGGCGCGGGCCCCCTTGGCACGGATCTCCCGGGCGAGCCGCACCGGGGCCGCGGCCGCCTCCACGTGGAACGTGACGGAGGAGGCCCCCGCCTCGACGTACTGGGGCGCCCAGCGGTCGGGGTCCTCGATCATCAGATGGCAGTCCAGCGGGGTGTCCGTGGCACGCGCCAGGGACTCCACGACCGGCACGCCGAGCGTGAGGTTCGGGACGAAGTGGTTGTCCATGACGTCGACGTGGAGCCAGTCGGCGCCCTGGACCGCCTTGGCCTCCTCCGCGAGGCGGGCGAAGTCGGCGGACAGGATGCTGGGGTTGATCTGCACGGCCATGCCCCAAGCCTCCCATGCCGCCGCGCTTGGCTGTAACGGCGGTCCATTGCGGTTGTGGTTCGTCCGCGGATTGGTGGGGGTTGCTCGCGCCCCGCGGCGGAGCCGCACATCGATACAGCCCCGCCCCGGCGGCGTTCAGGCCGTTCTGCGGATCAAGGCCAGGTACATCGCGTCCGTGCCGTGCAGGTGGGGCCAGAGCTGTACGTCCGGGCCGTCGCCCAGCGCGGGTACGCCAGGCAGCAGCGGACGGGCGTCGACCAGTTCCGCCTCCGGGTGCTGCTTGAGGACGTCGGCGACGACCGCGCGGGTCTCGGCCAGGTGCGGCGAGCAGGTCGCGTAGCCGACGACACCGCCGACCCGCACCGAGTCGAGCGCGGTGCGCAGCAGGGCGCGCTGGAGGGGCGCGAAGTTGTCCAGGTCCTCCGGACGCCGCCGCCAGCGGGCCTCGGGGCGCCGGCGCAGCGCGCCGAGCCCGGTGCACGGCACGTCCATCAGCACGCGGTCGAAGGTGCCTGGACGCCACGGCGGCCGGGTGCCGTCGGCGGCGATCACCTGGTACGGCCCCGGGTTGCCGGCCAGCGCCTTGGCTACGAGACCCGCCCGGTGCGGCTGCTTCTCGGAGGCGAGCAGTGTGGCCCCGCGCTCGGCGGCGAGCGCGGCCAGCAGCGCGGCCTTGCCGCCGGGCCCGGCGCACCCGTCCAGCCACATGCTGTCGGAGCCTTCGAGGGGCGCGTTGGCGAGCGCGAGGGCGACCAGTTGGCTGCCCTCGTCCTGTACTCCGGCCCGCCCCTCGTGCACGGCCTGCACGGCGCCCGGCTCCCCGCCCTCGGCCAGCCGCACGGCGTACGGGGACCAGCGCCCCGGTACGGCGGCGTCCTCGCGCAGCAGCTCCTCGGTGGTGGCCCGCCCCGGGCGCGCGACCAGGGTCACCTCGGGCCGTTCGTTGTCGGCCTCCAGCAGGTCCTCGATACCGGCGCGCCCGCCGCCGAGGGAGTCCCAGAGCGCGGAGACGACCCACCGGGGATGCGAGTGCACGACGGCGAGGTGATCCTCCGGGTCCTCGTCGTACGGCGGCGCGACCTTCTCCAGCCACCCGTCGAGGTCGTGCTGGGCCACCTTCCGCAGCACGGCGTTGACGAACTTGGCGCGCCCGTCGCCGAGAACGACCCGCGCGAGCTCCACGGAGGAGGAGACGGCGGCGTGCGTCGGGATCCGCGTCCCCAGCAGCTGGTGCACACCGAGGCTGAGCACGTCGAGCACCGGCGGGTCGACCTCGCGCAGCGGCCGGTCGACACAGGCGGCGATCACCGCGTCGTACGTCCCCTGCCGGCGCAGCGTGCCGTAGACCAGTTCGGTGGCGAGGGCGGCGTCCCGCGCGTCGAAGTCGCCCTGCCCGCGCGCCTTGCGGAGCAGCGGAGGCAGCACGAGGTTGGCGTACGCGTCCCGCTCGTCGACCGCGCGCAGGGCCTCGAAGGCCAGCATGCGGACGGGGTCCTTCTGCGGACGGCGGTAGGGCTTGGCGGGCCTGCGCGGCCGCCGGGACTGCTCGCTCACGAAAAAGGTGCTCCGGATGTGAAGAAGGGGTGCGGTGTCCAGCGTACGTCGACGGGCCGTCACCCCTGCCGCCCGGGGCGTCAGCCGCCCAGCGTCTCGCCCTCGGCGATGCGCACACCGCGCGCCCAGTCGGCCGCGCGCATCGGCTTCTTGCCCTGCGCCTGCACCCAGAGCAGCTCGACGGCGTACGAACCGGTGCCCACGTGCACGCTGTTCTTGCCGACGGCCATCCGCCCCGGCGCGAGGTCGGTGCGCTGGGGCACGGGGGTGACCTGGATGAGCTTGAGCCGCTCGCCGCGGAAGACGGTCCAGGCGCCGGGCGCCGGGGTGCAGCCGCGCACGACCCGGTCGACGCGCAGAGCGGGCGTCGTCCAGTCGACCCTGGCGTCCTCGACGGTGATCTTCGGCGCGAGGGTGACGCCCTCGGTCGGCTGCGGTACGGCCTTCAGGGTGCCGTCCTCGATGCCGTCCATGGTCGCGGCGAGCAGCCCCGCGCCCGCGAAGGCGAGCCGGGTGAGCAGGTCACCGCTGGTGTCCGCAGGCCGGATCTCCTCGGTCACGGTGCCGTAGACGGGCCCGGAGTCGAGCCCCTCCTCGATGAGGAACGTCGACGCGCCGGTGATCTCGTCGCCCGCCATGATGGAGTGCTGCACGGGAGCGGCTCCGCGCCAGGCGGGCAGCAGCGAGAAGTGCAGGTTGACCCAGCCGTGGGCGGGGATGTCGAGGGCCACGCGGGGCAGCAGGGCGCCGTAGGCGACGACGGGACAGCAGTCCGGCGCGATCTCCTTCAGCCGCTCCAGGAACTCCGGGTCCCGCGGCCTGACCGGCTTCAGCACCTCGATCCCGGCCTCCTCCGCCCGCTCGGCCACGGGCGACGCGACCAGCCTGCGCCCACGCCCGGCCGGCGCGTCGGGCCGGGTGACGACGGCGGCCACCTCGTGCCGCCCGGAGGCGATCAGAGCGTCCAGAGCGGGAACGGCGACCTCGGGGGTACCGGCGAAGACGAGCTTCATGGGCGGGATCGGGCCTCTCGGGCGGGGGTTGGACGGGCAGCACACCAGTCTATGACCAAGGAACGACGCACAAGCCATGCCCACGGACCCGGACGGACGAGGAGGGCACAGGGCGAGGCAAAGGCCGCCCGGACGGGAAAGCGAGGCGACCACCGAACGCACCGCACCGCGAAGGCCACCCGACCGCCGCCGGCCGGGCGCGCCGACGGACGGCGGACGTGACGCCGGGAAGGCGCATACCGTCCCGGACAGCCGAACGGACATACGAACCTGCGGACGCCGACGGCGAGCGCCCCCCGCAGGTTGTCCAGCCTCTCGACCGAATGGAAACGGGCGGTGCGCGGGTGGGAGGACAGAAAACCCGAACCTTCCACGGCGCACGCCCGGACAACCGGCGTACGCATATGCCCGTACGCCCCCACCCCGTGACCAGCGGAGCGCACACGCGTTGGTCAAGAAAGAGTTGACCACCTAGGGCCGCCATAGCGGCCCAATTCCTTTCAACGCCGGTTCGAGAGGCTTGTTCATGGCCGACCACGCAACCCACGACGCCCAGGCCCGGGCCAGCCTGCACTTGCTGGTGCGGGACATCGAGCGAGTCCGCCGGCAGGTGGACGCACTGCGCACGCTCACCGCCCAACTGGGCAACGTCTACCGCCCGCGCCGCTCCGGCCCCTCCACGGGCTTCGTCGTCTACGGACGCGCCCCCGCCCCGACGGTGCGCCTTGCCCAGGAACTCCGGGACAGTGTCGAAACCCTGGTCACCGCCGCCGTGGACTTCGACCGCTCGCTCGGCTTCTCCTGGGACGCGGTGGGCTCGGCGCTCGGCGTGACCAAACAGGCCGTGCACCGCCGTTACGGAGCCCGCCGCGCCGCGGCCCAGGCGGCCGCCGAGGCCGAGCGGGCCACGGAGCCATCCGGCACCCGCACGCTGGGTGCGAACACCGGCCTGCCCACGGTCCCGACGGTCCCCGCGGCCCGTTCGATGCCCACACAGCCGACCGCGGGCAGCCCGGCCCTGCGCGACCGCGACGACGCCCGCCCGACGGCCTTCCCCGCCCCGCGCAACGGCTGAACAACATCTGAGCAGCGGCTGACGACTCCCCCTGCCCTCCCGTCCCCATCCGGGAGGGCAACCAAGGGTCCGCACCCGTCCGAACAGTTCGACACCACCGACCCCACCGGCCCCACCGGACGGCCGCCGACGGCGAGCAACCGCCACACGTCGTCCGGCCTCTCGACCGACGGGAACGGGCGGTGCGCGGGCGGACCGCCACCCGGAACACCGAACACCGCCGTCACCCGATGTCCGGCGGATCGATCCGCACCCGGACCGCGCTCTCCCCGCTCCCCCGTGCCATACGAGCAGCCTGGGCGGTCTTCAGTGCGGCAGCCAGCGCGGCCCCGCTCCCCGGCGGCACCCGGACCAGCGCCCGGTCCCAGTGCTCACCCGGCGGCGGCGCTCCGGGCCTGCGGGGCCGGCCGGGCGGCGCCGGCGCCATCGGCACCGGCCCCAGCACCTCCGCGTCCGACGGCAGTTCGACCGAGGCCAGGAACCCGGCGACGGCCGTGGGCGTCCCGGACACGGCCGCCACCCGCGACACCGGCGGGAAGCCCAGCTCGGCCCGCTCGCCCAGTTCCCGCACCGCGTGCCCGACGGGATCCCAGCGCACCAGCGCCTGGACCGGCCGCAGGGTCGGCTCGGCCACCACGACCACCGCGCCCCCCTCGCCAGGCGGCCGTACCAGCGCGCTCGCCGCGATCCACCGGCGCAGCGCGTCCTCGCCGGCCCGCAGGTCGGGTCGTACGAGCATGGCCCAGCCGTCCAGCAGGAGGGCCGCCGCGTAGCCGCCCTCGGCGACCGGTTCGGCTCCCGGTGTGCTCACGACGAGCGCGGGCGTGCCCGGCACCGTGTCCAGCACGTGTTCCCGCCCCGAGGTGCGCACCGGGACGGCGGGAAAGGCGCGCCCCAGTTCCTCGGCCGTCCGCCGGGCACCCACGACCTGGGCGCGCAGCCGGAAACCGCCGCACTCCGGGCAGTGCCAGGCGCTCTCCTCGCGCCCGCACCAGCCGCACCGCAGAACCCCGGCGTCCTGTCCCTGGAGCGGCCCGGAGCAGTGCCGGCACCGGGCGGGCGCCCGGCACTGCGCGCAGGCCATGCTGGGGACGTAACCGCGCCGCGGCACCTGTACGAGCACCGGGCCGTGCCGCAGCCCGTCGCGGGCCGCCTGCCAGGCGAGCGTCGGCAGCCGGGCGGCGCGGGCGGCCTCGTCGCGGGCGAGGTCGTCGTCCCCGACAGTCCGGACCAGGGGGGCGGCTCGGCGCACCTGTTCCCGCCCGGCGACCAGCGGCCGGGCCCAGCCGTTCTCCACGAGCTGGGCGGCCTCCACGGTGCAGCTCCAACTCCCCAGCAGGAACGCGCACTTGTCCAGGGCGGCCCGCAACAACAGCACGTCCCGGGCGTGCGGCTGCGGGGCGTGCTGCTCGCTGTGGCTGTCGTCGCCGTCGTCCCAGACGGCGACGAGCCCCAGGTTCTGGACGGGCGCGAACATGGCGGCCCGGGTACCCACCACGGCCCGTACGGACCCCCGGCGCACCGCGAGCCACTGCGCGTACCGCTTCTCGGGCCCCGCCTCGGCCGTGAGCAGCGCGTGCCGGCCCGTACCGAGCAGCGCGGTGAGCGCGGCGTCGACCCGCGCGGCGGCCCGCCCGTCCGGTACGACGACGAGGGCACCGCGGCCGGAGGCGAGCGTGGCGGCGACGGCACGGGCCAGTTCCTCGCTCCACAGCGGGCCCGGGAGCGCGTTCCAGACGGCTCTGGGGGACCCGCCGGAGGCGAGGGCCTGGAGGAATGCATCCCCGTGCTCGTACCGGCCCCAGGAGGCCGTCTCCGGCGCTGCCGGCGAGGGCAGGGGCTCGGGTGACGGCCGCTGCTCCGCCCGGGCGCTGCGCGGCGGCACGGCCAGCTGGAGCACGTCGGCGAGGCTTCCGGCGTACCGGTCGGCCACGGCCCGCGCGAGGCCCAGCAGCTCCTCGCTGAGCACCGGCTCCGGCGACACGACCTGGGCGAGGGCGGCCAGCGGCCCGGCGTAGTCGGACTCGTCCCGCCGCTCGACGAGGAACCCGTCGATGAGTTCGCCGCCCTCCCGGCGGCCTTCCCGCACGCGGCCCCGCCCGGCCCCGAACCGCACCCGGACCCGCACTCCGGGCTGCGCCTGCTCGTCCAGGTCCGCGGGCACGGCGTAGTCGAAGTACCGGTCGAGATGCAGCACGCCCTTGTCGACCAGCACGCGGGCGACGGGCAGCTGCGGGGCGAGCGCGGCTCCCCGCCAGGTCCGCGGCTTGGCCCGCGGCACCTTCGCCTTGCGCACGCTCTCCCGGATGAGCGCGAGCTGCTCCGGCGGCGCCGCCCCTTCGGCCCCGCCGTCCCCTTCTGCCGGGGGCGTCCCGTTCTCGCTGCTCACGCTTGCATTCTTACCAAACGGCACTGACAACCGACGTCCGCCCGAGATCCGGATCGGCAGCGGTACGGATTCGGCTTCACCGCACGCCCCGGAGGGCACGCTCCACGAAGTAACCGCGACCTTCGCACCGGGCGGTGTCGACCTCGACAGGGTAGATACCGCCCGGCCGGGCCACCAGTCAATTCGGGTGCCGGGAGGTACGGCACGGTGGTCGGGCTCGACGGGGAGGCCGCCCCACACGGGCCAGGGGGAAGTGGTCGTCTCCCTCGGGGCCCGCCCCTTCCCTTCGGCGCTTCGTACGCACCGAGGCCCGGCCCCCGGAGAAGGGGAACCGGGCCTCGGTGAGAAGAGCGGTCGGGGCTTACAGGCCCACGGCGGCGCGCAGGGCGTCCACGCGGTCCGTGCGCTCCCAGGTGAAGTCGGGCAGCTCGCGGCCGAAGTGGCCGTAGGCCGCCGTCTGGGCGTAGATCGGGCGGAGCAGGTCGAGGTCGCGGATGATCGCGGCCGGTCGGAGGTCGAAGACCTGGTCGATCGCCTTCTCGATCTTCTCGGTCTCGACCTTGTTGGTGCCGAAGGTCTCCACGAACAGACCGACCGGCTCGGCCTTGCCGATCGCGTAGGCGATCTGGACCTCGCAGCGGGAGGCCAGGCCCGCCGCCACGACGTTCTTGGCGACCCAGCGCATCGCGTACGCGGCCGAGCGGTCCACCTTGGACGGGTCCTTGCCGGAGAACGCGCCGCCGCCGTGGCGGGCCATGCCGCCGTAGGTGTCGATGATGATCTTGCGGCCGGTCAGGCCGGCGTCGCCCATCGGGCCGCCGATCTCGAAGCGGCCGGTCGGGTTGACCAGCAGGCGGTAGCCGTCGGTCTCCAGCTTGATGCCCTCGTCCAGCAGCGCCTTCAGCTCCGGCTCCACGACGAACTCGCGGATGTCGGGCGCCAGCAGCGACTCCAGGTCGATGTCGGAGGCGTGCTGCGAGGAGACGACCACCGTGTCGAGGCGGACGGCCTTGTCGCCGTCGTATTCGATGGTGACCTGCGTCTTGCCGTCCGGGCGCAGGTAGGGGATGGTGCCGTTCTTGCGCACCTCGGACAGGCGCTTCGACAGGCGGTGCGCCAGGAAGATCGGCAGCGGCATGAGGGTCGGCGTCTCGTCGGACGCGTAGCCGAACATCAGGCCCTGGTCACCGGCGCCCTGCTTGTCCAGCTCGTCTTCGTCGCCCTCGACCCGGGTCTCGTACGCCGTGTCCACGCCCTGTGCGATGTCCGGGGACTGCGCGCCGATCGAAACCGACACGCCGCAGGAGGCGCCGTCGAAGCCCTTCTTGGAGGAGTCGTAGCCGATCTCGAGGATCTTGTTGCGGACCAGGGTCGCGATGTCCGCGTAGGCCTTGGTCGTCACCTCGCCGGCCACGTGCACCAGGCCGGTGGTGATCAGCGTCTCGACGGCGACCCGGGAGGTCGGGTCCTCGCGCAGAAGCGCGTCGAGAATGGTGTCGCTGATCTGGTCAGCGATCTTGTCGGGGTGACCCTCGGTCACGGACTCCGAGGTGAACAGGCGACGGGACACAACGCTCCCTGTGGTTGCAGCGGCTGCTGGCTGATCATTTGCGGCGACGCGCGGGGCTGCGCCCGGCGTCGACCGTGAACAGTTTATCGGTCGCACTCCTCCGATGGGGCACGTGTCTCGCCTCTCGGGAGCGCTGTGACCTGCGGCACGGGCATTCTGCACAATGCCGGGCGGCCTTGGCCAGGGACGCCACACCCGATTTCGGTGTGGCGTGAACCCGCCGTCGAGCTCGCCTGGACGTCAGCTCAAGCGCTGTGCGACGAGGTCCCAGACGGTGTCGGCCAGGGCTTCCTTGGGGCCGTACGGCACGGGGGTCTCGCTGCCGTCGGCGCCCAGCACCACGGCCTCGTTCTCCTCGGAACCGAAGGTCTTGCGCTCCCCCACCTCGTTGACCACGAGCAGGTCACAGCCCTTGCGGGCGAGCTTGGTGCGGCCGTTGGCGAGGACGTCGTCGGTCTCGGCGGCGAAGCCGACGATCACCTGGCCGGGGCGGGCGCGCTCGGCCGAGATCTCCGCGAGGACGTCCGGATTGCGCACCAGGACGATCGGGTCGGGGTCCTGGCCGTCCTTCTTCTTGATCTTGCCGGCGGCGTAGGCCGCGGGACGGAAGTCGGCGACGGCGGCGGCCATGACGACGGCGTCGGCGTCCGCCGCCGCCTTCAGGACGGCCTCGCGCAGCTGGACGGCCGTGCCGACCGGCACGACGTCCACGCCCGCCGGGTCGGGCAGGCCGGCGTTGGCCGCGATCAGCGTGACCCGGGCGCCGCGGGCGGCGGCGGTGCGGGCGAGGGCGTAGCCCTGCTTGCCGGACGAGCGGTTGCCGAGGAAGCGGACCGGGTCGAGGGGCTCGCGGGTGCCGCCGGCGGAGACGACGACGTGCCGCCCCGCGAGGTCGGGCTCGGTGACACCGCGGGCCAGCACACGGCGGCAGACCTCGAAGATCTCCGCCGGGTCGGGCAGCCGGCCCTTGCCGGTGTCGACGCCGGTGAGCCGGCCGACCGCGGGCTCGATGACGACGGCGCCGCGGCGGCGCAGCGTCGCCACGTTCTCCTGGGTGGCCGGGTGCTCCCACATCTCGGTGTGCATGGCGGGCGCGAAGACGACCGGGCAGCGGGCGGTGAGGAGGGTGTTGGTCAGCAGGTCGTCGGCGAGGCCGTGGGCGGCCTTGGCGAGCATGTCGGCCGTCGCGGGAGCCACCACGACGAGCTCGGCGTGCTGGCCGATGCGGACGTGCGGGACCTCGTGGACGTCGTCCCAGACCTCCGTCGAGACGGGGTTGCCGGACAGGGCGGACCAGGTGGCCGCGCCGACGAAGTGCAGCGCGGAGGCGGTGGGCACCACACGGACGTCGTGGCCCGACTCCGTGAACCTTCTCAGCAGCTCACAGGCCTTGTAGGCGGCGATGCCGCCGCTGACACCCAGAACGACCCTCGGCTTGTCCACCGGGACTCCCATTCGTTGAACCTACGCCTCCATGACACACCACAGGCCCGGCAGTCGCGCCGCCGGGCCTGTCATGCGAAAACGAACGGTTACTGCGCGGGACCCTCAACGGCCTCCGACGTCAGCAGACCCGCGTTGATCTCACGCAGGGCGATCGAGAGCGGCTTCTCGTGGACGTGGGTGTCGACGAGCGGACCGACGTACTCGAGGAGGCCCTCGCCGAGCTGCGAGTAGTACGCGTTGATCTGGCGGGCGCGCTTGGCCGCGTAGATCACGAGGCTGTACTTCGAGTCGGTGGCCTCGAGAAGCTCGTCGATCGGCGGGTTGATGATGCCCTCGGGCGCGGTGATGGAAGAGGACACGCTCTACCTTCCGATGGGTGGGAAAAGATCATTCGTGATCACACACTCGTGATCACACAACATCCATCAAGGCTAGCAGCTCGCGCGCCACGTCCTCGACGGAGGTGTTGACCAAGGTCGTGTCGAACTCCGGCTCGGCCGCCAGCTCGGTCCTGGCCGCCTCCAGGCGGCGCTCGATGACCTCGGGCGGCTCGGTGCCCCGGCCGGTCAGCCTGCGCACCAGCTCCTCCCAGGAGGGGGGAGCCAGGAACACCAGACGGGCGTCGGACATCGACTCCCGCACCTGCCTGGCACCCTGGAGATCGATCTCCAGCAGGACCGGCTCACCCTTCTCCAGCCGCTCCAGCACGGCCGCGCGGGGCGTGCCGTAGCGGTTGCCGGCGAACTCGGCCCACTCCAGCAGCTCGCCGTTGGCGATCAGCTTGTCCATCTCCTCGTCGGTGACGAAGAAGTAGTGGACTCCGTGCTTCTCGCCGGGGCGCGGCCTGCGGGTGGTGGCCGACACCGAGAGCCAGACCTCGGGGTGTTCCTTGCGCATATGGGCGACGACCGTGCTCTTGCCGACCCCCGAGGGGCCGGAGAGCACGGTCAGCCGCGGACGTTCACTCATGCAGCGATTATTCCAGCAATCCCGGAGTGCCCGGGACTCCGGTCCGGCGGGGCCCGGACTCAGGAGCCGGTGCTGCCGAACTCACGCTCCAGGGAAGCGATCTGGTTGGAACCGAGACCGCGCACTCGGCGGCTCTCGGAGATGCCCAGACGCTCCATGATCTGCTTGGCGCGGACCTTGCCCACGCCCGGCAGCGACTCGAGCAGTGCGGAGACCTTCATCTTGCCGATGACGTCGTTCTCCTGGCCCTGCTTGATGACCTCGTGCAGGGAGGCGCCGGAGTGCTTGAGTCGATTCTTGACCTCGGCCCGCTCCCGGCGAGCCGCGGCGGCCTTTTCGAGCGCGGCTGCGCGCTGTTCGGGGGTAAGGGGCGGAAGAGCCACGCCTACGTCACCTCGGATGTCGAACTGTCGGATACGGACCGGTGAGGAACCTAGTCGCCCCACACCTGGGGAGCTACGAGCAACACGCTTTGCCCGTTCACTCTGCTCGGAGACTAGCGGTCAAGTCCGCCAGAGTCAGCGAGAACAGCGGAAAAGTCCTGGTCAGCCTCCGCCAGGTCGGACATTTCAGACATAATGCCCCCGATTTGAGGATGTATTCACACTCAAGTCGCCGCGCCGCCGCTCTCCGAAGCCCCTTCGGAGGTCTCAGGCACCCGCCACGGCGGTCTGGATCTCCTGCGCGAAGCGCTCGGCGGACGCCCGCAGGGCCCCCACCTCGGGACCGTGCCGCAGCACACCCCGGCTGACGTTCGGCACGACGTTGCGCAGTGCCGGTCCGAACACCTCCGGGAGGTCGGCCGGCGTCGCGCCCTGCGCGCCGACTCCGGGCGCGAGGAGCGGGCCGTTGATCGCGAGGTCGTACGACGACAGGTCCCCGACCGTGGCACCGACGACGGCACCGAAGGAGCCCAGCGGCTCCTCCCCCGCGTTCTCGGCGGCCAGGTGGGCCAGCATGGTCGCGCCCACGCTGCGGCCGTCGGCGCGGACCGCGTGCTGGACCTCGGGGCCCTCCGGGTTGGAGGTCAGCGCCAGCACGAACAGGCCGGCGCCGCTCTCCCGGGCCAGCGCGACGGCCGGGCTGAGCGAGCCGTAGCCGAGGTACGGCGAGACGGTCAGGGCGTCGCAGAACAGCGGGGCGTCCTTGTGCAGGTAGGCCTCGGCGTACCCGGCCATGGTGGAGCCGATGTCGCCGCGCTTGGCGTCCATCACGACGAGGGTGCCGGCCGCGCGGGCCTCCTGGACGACCTTCTCCAGCACGGCGACGCCACGGGAGCCGAAGCGCTCGAAGAAGGCGCTCTGCGGCTTCATCACCGCGACCCGGTCGGCCACCGCCTCGACGACCGTGCGGCTGAACCGCTCCAGCCCGGCCACGTCGTCGTTCAGGCCCCACTCGGCGAGCAGGGAGGCGTGCGGGTCGATGCCGACGCACAGCGGGCCGCGCTCGTCCATGGCGCGACGCAGCCGGGCGCCGAAGGGCTCGTACGAGGTCATGCGGGCTTCCTCACGTCGGCGCCGACCGCGTCGGCGAGGGTGGCGTACGGGCTGGTGCGCAGGCGCGCGGCGAGGCCCTTGTGGATCGAGCGGGACCAGAAGGGGCCCTCGTAGATGAAGGCGCTGTAGCCCTGCACCAGCGTGGCACCGGCCAGAATGCGCTGCCAGGCGTCCTCGGCGGTCTCGATGCCGCCCACGCCCACGAGCGTGATCCGGTCGCCCACGCGCGCGTACAGGCGGCGCAGGACCTCCAGGGAACGCGCCTTGAGGGGGGCGCCGGACAGGCCGCCGGTCTCCTTCACCAGGGAGGGCGCGGATTTCAGCCCGAGTCCCTCGCGCGCGATCGTGGTGTTGGTCGCGATGATGCCGTCCAGGCCCAGCTCCACGGCCAGGTCGGCGACGGCGTCGATGTCCTCGTCGGCGAGGTCCGGGGCGATCTTCACCAGCAGCGGGACGCGTCGGTCGGCCACCATGCGGTCGGCCGCCTCGCGGACGGCGGTCAGCAGCGGGCGCAGGTGGTCCACCGCCTGGAGGTTGCGCAGGCCGGGCGTGTTCGGCGAGGAGACGTTGACGACCAGGTAGTCCGCGTACGGCGCGAGACGCTCGGCCGACTTCACGTAATCGCCGACGGCCTCCGCCTCCGGGACGACCTTGGTCTTGCCGATGTTGACGCCCACGACGGTCCTGAAGACCGGCTCACGGGTCGCCAGGCGGGCCGCGACGGCCAGCGAGCCGTCGTTGTTGAAGCCCATGCGGTTGATCAGCGCGCGGTCCGCGACGAGGCGGAACAGCCGCTTCTTGGGGTTGCCGGGCTGCGGCTCGCCGGTGACCGTGCCGATCTCGACGTGGTCGAAGCCCAGCATCGACATGCCGTCGATCGCGACGGCGTTCTTGTCGAAGCCGGCGGCGAGCCCGAAGGGACCGTGCATGCGCAGCCCGAGGGCCTGAGTGCGCAGCTCCTCGTAGCGGGGCGCGAGGGCGGCCGCGACGAAGGTGCGCAGCACCGGGATGCGGACGGCGAGGCGGATCCAGCGGAAGGCCAGGTGGTGGGCCTTCTCGGCGTCCATCCGTTTGAAAACCAGACGGAAGAAAAGCTTGTACATCTCAGAAGAGTCCTCATACAGAGGGGGACACCGTTTCCGGTGTCCCCCTCAGGGCTGCTAGTCGCGGGCCGCGGTCAGGTGTTCCGCGTGTTCCTGGAGCGAGCGGACGCCCACGTCACCGTGGTTGAGGGCGTCGATGCCCTGGACGGCCGCGGCGAGTGCCTGGACGGTCGTCAGGCACGGGACCGAGCGGGCCACGGCCGCCGTACGGATGTCGTAGCCGTCGAGGCGGCCGCCGGTGCCGTACGGGGTGTTGACGATGAGGTCGACCTCGCCGTCGTGGATCAGCTGGACGATCGTCTTCTCGCCGTTCGGGCCGGTGCCCTCCGACTGCTTGCGGACGACCGTGGCGTTGATGCCGTTGCGCTTGAGGACCTCGGCGGTGCCGGAGGTGGCGAACAGCTCGAAGCCATGGGCGACCAGCTCGCGCGCCGGGAAGATCATCGAGCGCTTGTCGCGGTTGGCGACCGAGAAGAACGCGCGGCCCTTGGTGGGCAGCGGGCCGTAGGCGCCCGCCTGCGACTTGGCGTACGCCGTGCCGAAGACGGAGTCGATGCCCATGACCTCGCCGGTGGAGCGCATCTCCGGGCCGAGGACGGTGTCCACGCCGCGGCCGTGGATGTCGCGGAAGCGCGACCACGGCATGACGGCCTCCTTGACCGAGATCGGCGCGTCCAGCGGCAGCTCGCCGCCGTCGCCCGTCCTCGGCAGCAGGCCCTCGGCGCGCAGCTCGGCGATGGTCGCGCCCAGCGAGATCCGGGCGGCGGCCTTGGCCAGCGGCACCGCGGTCGCCTTCGAGGTGAAGGGGACCGTGCGGGAGGCGCGCGGGTTGGCCTCCAGGACGTAGAGGATGTCCCCGGCCATCGCGAACTGGATGTTGATCAGGCCGCGCACGCCGACGCCCTTGGCGATGGCCTCGGTGGAGGCGCGCAGCCGCTTGATGTCGAAGCCGCCGAGGGTGATCGGGGGCAGCGCGCACGCCGAGTCGCCGGAGTGGATGCCGGCCTCCTCGATGTGCTCCATCACACCGCCGAGGTACAGCTCCTCGCCGTCGTAGAGCGCGTCGACGTCGATCTCGATCGCGTCGTCCAGGAAGCGGTCGACCAGGACCGGCCGGGAGGGGCTGATCTCGGTCGACTCGGCGATGTAGGCGGCGAGGCGCGTCTCGTCGTAGACGATCTCCATGCCGCGCCCGCCGAGGACGTACGACGGCCGGACCAGGACCGGGTAGCCGATCTCGTCGGCGATGGCCTTGGCCTCCTCGAAGGTGGTGGCCGTGCCGTGCTTCGGGGCCGGCAGGCCCGCCTCGGCGAGGACGCGCCCGAAGGCGCCGCGGTCCTCGGCCGCGTGGATGGCCTCGGGCGAGGTGCCCACGACCGGCACGCCGTTGTCCTTCAGGGCCTGCGCCAGACCGAGCGGGGTCTGGCCGCCCAGCTGCACGATCACGCCCGCGACCGGCCCGGCCTGCTGCTCGGCGTGAACGATCTCCAGCACGTCCTCCAGCGTCAGCGGCTCGAAGTACAGCCGGTCGGAGGTGTCGTAGTCGGTGGAGACGGTCTCCGGGTTGCAGTTGACCATCACGGTCTCGTACCCGGCGTCGGACAGCGCGAAGGAGGCGTGGACGCAGGAGTAGTCGAACTCGATGCCCTGGCCGATGCGGTTCGGGCCGGAGCCCAGGATGATGACGGCCGGCTTCTCGCGCCGGGCGACCTCGGTCTCCTCGTCGTAGGAGGAGTAGAAGTACGGCGTCTTCGCGGCGAACTCGGCGGCGCAGGTGTCGACCGTCTTGTAGACCGGACGGATGCCGAGCGCGTGCCGGACCTCGCGGACGATGTCCTCGCGCAGGCCGCGGATCTCGCCGATCTGCTGGTCGGAGAAGCCGTGCCGCTTGGCCTCGGCGATCAGGTCGGGGGTCAGTTCGGGCGCCTCGGCGAGCTCGTCCGCGATCTCCTTGATCAGGAACAGCTGGTCCACGAACCACGGGTCGATCTTCGTGTACTCGAAGATCTCCTGGGGCGTGGCGCCCGCGCGGATGGCCTGCATGACCGTGTTGATCCGGCCGTCCGTGGGACGGCGGGACTCCTCCAGGAGCAGCGACTTGTCACCGGGGACGCCGGTGAAGGTGAACTGGCTGCCCTTCTTCTCCAGCGAGCGCAGCGCCTTCTGGAACGCCTCGGTGAAGTTGCGCCCGATGGCCATGGCCTCGCCGACCGACTTCATGGTGGTGGTCAGCGTGGAGTCGGCCTGCGGGAACTTCTCGAAGGCGAACCGCGGGGCCTTGACGACCACGTAGTCGAGCGTGGGCTCGAAGGAGGCCGGGGTCTCCTGCGTGATGTCGTTGGGGATCTCGTCGAGCGTGTAGCCGACGGCCAGCTTGGCAGCGATCTTGGCGATCGGGAAGCCGGTCGCCTTGGAGGCGAGGGCGGAGGAACGCGACACGCGCGGGTTCATCTCGATGACGATCACGCGACCGTCCTCGGGGTTCACCGCGAACTGGATGTTGCAGCCGCCGGTGTCGACGCCGACCTCGCGGATGACGGCGATGCCGATGTCGCGCAGGATCTGGTACTCGCGGTCGGTCAGCGTCATCGAGGGCGCGACGGTGATCGAGTCACCGGTGTGCACGCCCATGGGGTCGAAGTTCTCGATGGAGCAGACGACCACGACGTTGTCGTGCTTGTCGCGCATCAGCTCCAGCTCGTACTCCTTCCAGCCGAGGATGGACTCCTCCAGGAGCACCTCGGTGGTCGGGGAGAGCGTGAGGCCCTGCCCGGCGATGCGGCGCAGCTCCTCCTCGTCGTGCGCGAAGCCGGAGCCGGCGCCGCCCATGGTGAAGGACGGGCGGACGACGACCGGGTAGCCGCCGAGCGTCTCGACGCCCTTGAGGACGTCGTCCATGGAGTGGCAGATGACCGAGCGGGCGGACTCGCCGTGGCCGGTCTTGCGGCGGACCTCCTCCACGACGTCCTTGAACAGGTCGCGGTCCTCGCCCTTGTGGATCGCCTCGGGCTTGGCGCCGATCAGCTCCACGCCGTACTTGGCCAGGACGCCGTTCTCGTGCAGCGAGATGGCGGTGTTCAGGGCCGTCTGGCCGCCCAGGGTGGGCAGCAGGGCGTCGGGGCGCTCCTTGGCGATGATCTTCTCGACGAAGTCCGGGGTGATCGGCTCGACGTAGGTGGCGTCGGCGATCTCCGGGTCGGTCATGATCGTCGCCGGGTTGGAGTTGACGAGGACGACGCGCAGGCCTTCGGCCTTGAGCACGCGGCACGCCTGGGTGCCGGAGTAGTCGAACTCGGCGGCCTGGCCGATGACGATCGGGCCGGAGCCGATGACCAGGACGGACTGGATATCGGTGCGCTTAGGCACGCTGGCCCTCCATCAGGGAGACGAAGCGGTCGAAGAGGTAGGCGGCGTCGTGCGGGCCCGCTGCCGCTTCGGGGTGGTACTGGACGGAGAAGGCCGGCTGGTCGAGCAGCTGCAGCCCCTCCACGACGTCGTCGTTCAGGCAGACGTGCGAGACCTCGGCGCGGCCGAACTTGGTCTCGCTGACCTTGTCCAGCGGCGCGTCCACGGCGAAGCCGTGGTTGTGCGCGGTGACCTCGACCTTGCCGGTCGTACGGTCCTGGACCGGCTGGTTGATGCCCCGGTGGCCGTACTTGAGCTTGTAGGTGCCGAAGCCGAGGGCGCGGCCGAGGATCTGGTTGCCGAAGCAGATGCCGAACAGCGGCGTCCTCCGCTCCAGGACGGCGGTCATCAGGGCCACCGGGCCGTCGGCGGTCGCCGGGTCGCCGGGACCGTTGGAGAAGAACACACCGTCCGGGCCGACGGCGTAGACCTCGTCGGCCGTGGCGGTGGCGGGCAGCACGTGCACCTCGATGCCGCGCTCGGCCATGCGGTACGGGGTCATGCCCTTGATGCCGAGGTCGATCGCGGCGACGGTGAACTTCTTCTCGCCGATCGCCGGGACGACGTACGCCTCCTTGGTCGCGACCTCCTCGTAGAGGCTCGCGCCCTTCATGTGCGGCTGGGCCAGCACGCGCGCGAGGAGTTCGGTCTCGGCCGTGATCGCCTCGCCGGAGAAGATGCCGGCGCGCATCGAGCCGCGCTCGCGCAGGTGGCGGGTGAGGGCTCGGGTGTCGATGCCGGAGATGCCGACCACGCCCTGCCGCTCCAGCTCGTCGTCCAGGGAGCGCTTGGCCCGCCAGTTGGACGGCACGCGCGCGGGGTCGCGCACGACGTAGCCGGAGACCCAGATGCGGCTGGACTCGTCGTCCTCGTCGTTCCAGCCGGTGTTGCCGATCTGCGGGGCGGTCGCGACGACGATCTGCCGGTCGTACGACGGGTCGGTCAGGGTCTCCTGGTAGCCGGTCATACCGGTGGAGAACACGGCCTCGCCGAAGGTCTCCCCCACGGCCCCGTAGGCACGGCCGCGGAAGATGCGGCCGTCCTCCAGGACGAGTACGGCGGGAACCCTGGCGGCTCCCCTTGTGGAGGTCGTCATCGTGCGCCTTCCGTGTCGTTGATCATGTGGTTCAGGGTGTCGACCCACTCGGTGTGCTCGGCCGCGTGGTCCGAGCGGAAGCCGGAGTCGATCAGCTTGTCGCCGAGCTCCCAGGTCACCACCAGCAGTCCGCCCTCGGTGAGGACCTTGCCGGCGATGCCCTTGTCCAGCCGGGCGCCGCGCAGCGCGGCGGTCGGGACGAAGAAGTCGCTCGCTCCGGGACGCTCGACCTCCAGCCCTTGGTCGGTCAGGGTGAGCTCGGCCCGGCTGCGGGTGCCCAGGCCGTGGGCCACGATCCGGTCCAGCCACTGTCCTGCGGTGGTGGAGCCGTGGTAGCGGCCGCTCAGCTCAAGTTTCACCGGGCCGGTCTCCTCCGGCGCGCTGGGCGGCGCGGGCAGGTCGCTCTGGAGGGTGCCGCGCCACTTCCAGCCCTCGCGCATCAGCCAGTAGACGAGCGCGATGAACAGGGCGAGTCCGACGAGCCAGCCGATGCGGGCCGGCCAGTCGGTGACCTCGGCCGACCTCTTGGCCTCTGCCAGCAGGATTACAGGTGTCACGAAAGCTTCCCGTCGACGAGCGTGGCCTTGCCCCGCAGCCACGTGTGCGTCACACGGCCCGGCAGCTCACGCCCCTGGTAAGGGGTGTTGCGGCTGCGCGAGGCGAAGCCCGCGGGGTCCACCTGGCCACGGTATTCCGTGTCGACGAGGGTGAGGTTGGCGGGCTCACCAGCCGAGACGGGACGGCCGTGCCCGGTGGCCTGTCCGATCTGCGCGGGCTTGACGGACATCCGGTCGGCGACGCCGGCCCAGTCCAGCAGGCCCGTGTCGACCATGGTCTCCTGGACCACTGACAACGCGGTCTCCAGACCCACCATGCCCATGGCGGCCGCGGCCCACTCGCAGTCCTTGTCCTCGTGCGGGTGCGGGGCGTGGTCGGTGGCGACGATGTCGATCGTGCCGTCCGCCAGGGCCTCGCGCAGGGCGTGCACATCGCGCTCGGTGCGCAGCGGCGGGTTGACCTTGTAGACCGGGTTGTAGGTGCGCACCAGCTCGTCGGTGAGGAGCAGGTGGTGCGGGGTGACCTCGGCGGTGACGTCGATGCCGCGCGACTTGGCCCAGCGGACGATCTCCACGGAGCCCGCGGTCGACAGGTGGCAGATGTGGACGCGGGAGCCGACGTGCTCGGCGAGCAGCACGTCCCGCGCGATGATCGACTCCTCGGCGACGGCCGGCCAGCCGCCCAGGCCCAGCTCGGCGGAGACGACGCCCTCGTTCATCTGGGCGCCCTCGGTCAGGCGCGGCTCCTGCGCGTGCTGGGCGACGACACCGCCGAAGGCCTTCACGTACTCCAGCGCGCGGCGCATGATCACCGCGTCGTCCACGCACTTGCCGTCGTCGGAGAAGACGGTGACCCCTGCGGCCGACTCGTGCATGGCGCCCAGCTCGGCGAGCTTCTTGCCCTCCAGGCCGACGGTGACGGCACCGATGGGCTGCACGTCGCAGTAGCCGTGCTCCCTGCCGAGCCGCCAGACCTGCTCGACCACACCGGCGGTGTCGGCGACCGGGAAGGTGTTGGCCATGGCGAAGACGGCCGTGAAGCCGCCGCTCGCCGCCGCGCGCGTGCCGGTCAGCACGGTCTCGGAGTCCTCGCGGCCCGGCTCGCGCAGGTGGGTGTGCAGGTCGACCAGGCCCGGCAGCAGCACCTTGCCGGCGGCCTCCACGACCTCGGCGCCCTCGACGGACAGACCCGTGCCGACCGCCTCGATCACCTCGCCGTCGATCAGCACGTCCTGCGGCTCGCCGCCGAGCACCTTCGCACCACGGATCAGGATCTTGCTCATGGGTCTTACTTCTCCTCGGTACGAGAGTGGGTGACGGCGGGCTCGTTGCCACCGAGCAGCAGGTACAGGACGGCCATCCGGATGGAGACGCCGTTGGCGACCTGCTCGACGGCGGTGCAGCGGTTGGAGTCGGCGACCTCGGCGGTGATCTCCATGCCGCGCACCATCGGGCCGGGGTGCATCACGATGGCGTGCTCGGGGAGCCTGGCCATGCGGTCGCCGTCGAGGCCGTAGCGGCGGGAGTACTCGCGCTCGGTCGGGAAGAAGGCGGCGTTCATCCGCTCGCGCTGGACCCGGAGCATCATCACGGCGTCGCACTTGGGCAGCGTGCTGTCGAGGTCGTACGACACCTCGCACGGCCAGGTCTCGACGCCGACCGGCACCAGGGTGGGCGGGGCGACCAGGGTGACCTCGGCGCCGAGGGTGTGCAGCAGGTCCACGTTGGAGCGGGCGACGCGGCTGTGCAGGACGTCGCCGACGACGGTGATCCGCCTGCCGGACAGGTCCTGGCCGAGGCCGGCGTCCCGGCCGATCAGGCGGCGGCGCATGGTGAAGGCGTCCAGCAGCGCCTGGGTGGGGTGCTGGTGGGTGCCGTCGCCGGCGTTGATGACCGCCGCGTCGATCCAGCCGGAGTTCGCCAGGCGGTACGGGGCTCCGGAGGCGCCGTGCCGGATGACGACGGCGTCGACGCCCATGGCCTCCAGCGTCTGGGCGGTGTCCTTCAGCGACTCGCCCTTGGAGACGCTCGATCCCTTGGCGGAGAAGTTGATGACGTCAGCGGACAGGCGCTTCTCGGCGGCCTCGAAGGAGATCCGCGTGCGCGTTGAGTCCTCGAAGAAGAGGTTGACGATCGTGCGGCCGCGCAGGGTCGGCAGCTTCTTGATCGGCCGGTCGGCGACCCGGGCCATCTCCTCGGCGGTGTCGAGGATCAGGACGGCGTCGTCGCGGGTGAGGTCGGCGGCCGAGATGAGATGACGCTGCATCTGTCAGGCTCCGTAAGGCAGTTCAATCGGGAGAATTCAGGCAATCCGGTGCGTGTACGGGCACGCCGAAGCGGCCGTACGCCGGATCTGCTACTGGCCGGTCCGCTTCACACCGAGCAGCACGGTGTCGCGACCGTCCTCCTCGGCGAGCTGGACCTTGACCGTCTCCCGCAGCGACGTGGGGAGGTTCTTGCCGACGTAGTCGGCGCGGATGGGCAGTTCACGGTGGCCGCGGTCGACCAGGACCGCGAGCTGGACCGCACGGGGGCGCCCGATGTCGTTCAGGGCGTCGAGGGCGGCGCGGATGGTGCGGCCGGAGAAGAGCACGTCGTCGACGAGGACGACCAGCTTGCCGTCGATGCCGTCACCGGGGATGTCGGTGCGGGCCAGCGCACGCGGCGGATGCATGCGGAGGTCGTCGCGGTACATGGTGATGTCGAGCGAGCCGACCGGGATCTTGCGGTCGGTGATCTGCTCCAGCTTCACGGCGAGCCGCTGGGCGAGGAAGACACCCCGGGTCGGAATGCCGAGCAGCACCACGTCGTCGGCGCCCTTGGCGCGCTCGACGATCTCGTGGGCGATACGGGTCAGCACGCGCACGATGTCGGGGCCCTCGAGAACGGGCCGCGCATCGGACGCCTGCGGAGTGGCGTGCGAGTCCTGCTTGTCCATACGGAAAGGACCTCCTTCTCCGCCTCACGGGACGGACCTTAAAGGACGTCTGATTTGCGCCATCCACCCTAGCAGGTCGCACGGAGGCCCCCGATCACCCCCCTGGCCCAACGCGTCGCCGCTACCACGGAAGAGTCGGTGTGGACCATTCGGCTTGACGCAGGAGAGTCACGCTGCGTAACCTCACAGTGAGTTACCAGCCGCGCGGCGGGAACCCAGTCCAGCCGCGTCGACACAGTGTCCGGGGAGCTATATGTCCAGCGAATACGCCAAACAGCTCGGGGCCAAGCTCCGGGCCATCCGCACCCAGCAGGGCCTTTCCCTCCACGGTGTCGAGGAGAAGTCCCAGGGTCGCTGGAAAGCTGTGGTGGTCGGGTCCTACGAGCGCGGCGACCGTGCGGTGACCGTGCAGCGGCTTGCCGAGCTGGCCGATTTCTATGGCGTTCCGGTGCAGGAGCTGTTGCCGGGCACCACGCCGGGCGGCGCCGCCGAGCCGCCGCCGAAGCTGGTCCTGGACCTGGAGCGGCTGGCCACCGTGCCGGCCGAGAAGGCGGGGCCCCTGCAGCGCTACGCGGCCACGATCCAGTCCCAGCGCGGTGACTACAACGGCAAGGTGCTCTCCATCCGCCAGGATGACCTGCGCACACTCGCCGTCATCTACGACCAGTCCCCCTCGGTCCTCACCGAGCAGCTGATCAGCTGGGGTGTCCTGGACGCGGACGCGCGCCGCGCCGTGGCCACGCACGAAGAGGCGTAACTGCTTCAAACACCTCAGCAGAAACGTGCCGCCGGGGTGGCCGGAACTTTGCGGTTCCGGCCCCCCCGGCGGCGATTTCACGGACATCGGAAGAACGCCTGAGGG
>NZ_JBSHAY010000038.1:0-72234 GCF_053611725.1 Streptomyces sp. NPDC054783
CGCGCGCACCGGCCGCCGTCGCCGTGCTCCTCGTGCCTTTTCCCCCGTCGGGGGCTGCTCAGTTCCAGCCCCGCGAGTCCTGCTTGAGCGCGGTGTCGACGGTCAGGGCCGTCGCCACCACGAGGCTCAGCAGCGGCTCGGGCAGCTGGTAGTGGATCTGCAGGACGTAGTTGTCCGCGGTCGTGAAGAGCGTCTTGGCGAGGCCCTCCCAGGTCTTCGTGATCCGGGCGACCTCGTTGTCCGCGTGGTCGACGATCGCGAAGTTCCACGCCCGCCAGTTCTCCGCCTTGATCGCGCCGACCTGCTGGCCGTTGGCGTTCATCGCGAAGTTGATCTTCCCGATCATGTTCTGCTGGACGATCTCGCCGACCTGCGACCCGTCCGGACGCGACACGATCACGCGGGACTTGAAGAACTTCGCCGGCCGGGTCAGCAGCAGCTGCGGCTGGCCGTAGGCGTCACGGATCTCCAGCTTGTGGGTCATGAACTGGTCGAGGCTGGAGACGAAGCGCAGGATCTTCTTCAGCGCGCCCTGCCCGACCTCCATGACCGAGCCGATGTCCCGGCCGTTCTGATCCATGACCTTGTACTCGTTGGTCACCTCGATCAGCTTGGCCTTCTGGTTCACGACCAGGACGGGCTCGGTGAAGAGGGTGCCGCCGCCGGGGCCGCCGGCCGCGACCCCGGCCTGCTGCTGCACCTGGCGCTGCACCTTGGGGTCTGCGCCCTGCGCCTGCGGGGCGCCGTACTGCTGCGGAGCGGCCTGCTGCTGGGGAACGGCCTGCTGATGCGGAGCGGCCTGCTGATGCGGAACCTGACCGGCGGGCTGCTGTGCCGGGTTGGTGTGCTGGGTCCACTGCGAGCCGTCCCAGTAGCGGAGCGTCTGCGGCGCTCCGTGCGGATCCGGGTACCAGCCTGCCGGAGTGTTCGATTGCGTGGTCACCGGGGCACACTACCCTGATATGACCGGTACCTGACCAGTCCGCACGGAGCGGTGTTCATCGCCCGTTCACTCCGAGGCGATCGCCGGGTCGCTGACGCCGGGGTGGCCGTTCTCGACATGGCCGGCGAAGCCGCGCAGGAAGGCCGGGTCGGCGTCGCAGGTCACCGTCACGTCGTACCAGCGCTTGCTGGCCGTGAGGTCCACGGTGTGCCTGACGGTCGCGCCGGGACGTACGGTGACGGTGGCCGGGTGGCCGCCGTAACCGTTCGCCACCTTCAGCTTCACGGTACCGGAACCCTTGTTGGTGAAGGTGAGTTCCAGGTCGTCGCCCACGTGCCGCGCGCTCGCCTCCGGTCCCGCGGCCTTGCCCCTGCCCTTGAAGACGCGCAGGAAACCGTTGGGGCCGTGCACGGCGAGATCGTGCACGCCGCCGGAGTAGGCCGAGTTCCAGGTGTCGGAGAGGGACTTGCCGGCCGTGGTGGTGTAGGTCCAGGGGCCGTCGGTGCGGTTGCCGGAGGTCACCAGGAAGGCGGCGCCCGCGTGCGCCCCCGAGGCGAACGCGAGCGTGAGGGTGCCGGCCGCGGTGTCCGCGGAACCGTCCACCACCGGGACGTACTTCAGCGGGCGGGTGGGCCGGTGGCCGCGCTCCTGCTTGGGCAGGGCGGGGTTGGCGGGCGGCTTGGGCACGTAGTCGGGGTGCCGGTTGTGGTCCGGCGGCTCATAGGCGGCCGTGGACGGCAGCGCGACCGGTTTGGTGTCCTTGCGGGAGAAGTCGAAGGCGCTCGTCAGGTCGCCGACGACGGCACGGCGCCAGGGGGAGATGTTCGACTCCTGTACACCGAAGCGACGCTCGATGAACCGGACGATCGAGGTGTGGTCGAAGGTCTCGGAGCAGACGTAACCGCCCTTGCTCCACGGGGAGACGACCAGCATCGGCACCCTCTGGCCGAGCCCGTAGGGGCCGGCGGCGTGGCTCGCGTCCCCCTTGTACAGGTCGAGGGAGGCGTCCACGGTCGACTTGCCCTGGGCGCCGGAGGCCGGCGGGAAGGGCGGTATGACGTGGTCGAAGAAGCCGTCGTTCTCGTCGTAGGTGATGAACAGCGCGGTCCTGCCCCACACCTCGGGGTTGGAGGTGAGGGCGTCGAGGACCTGGGAGACGTACCAGGCGCCGTAGTTGGCGGGCCAGTTGGGGTGCTCGGTGAAGGCCTCGGGGGCGACGATCCAGGAGACCTGCGGCAGCTTGCCCGCCTTCACGTCGGCCTTCAACTGGTCGAAGAAGCCCTCGCCCTTGCGCGCGTCGGTGCCGGTGCGGGCCTTGTCGTACAGCGGGTCGCCGGGCTGGGCGTTGCGGTACTGGTTGAAGTAGAGCAGGGCGTTGTCGCCGTAGTTGCCGCGGTAGGCGTCGTCGATCCAGCCCCAGCCGCCGTTCGCGTCGAGGCCGTCGCCGACGTCCTGGTAGATCTTCCAGGAGACCCCGGCCTTCTCCAGGCGCTCGGGGTACGTCGTCCAGCCGTAGCCCTTCTCGTCGTTGCCGAGCACCGGGCCGCCGCCCTGGCCGTCGTTGCCGACGTACCCGGTCCACATGTAGTAGCGGTTCGGGTCGGTCGAGCCCATGAACGAGCAGTGGTAGGCGTCGCAGATGGTGAAGGCGTCCGCGAGGGCGTAGTGGAACGGTATGTCGTCGCGGGTCAGGTGCGCCATGGTCGTGGTGCCCTTGGCCGGCACCCACTTGTCGTACTTGCCCCCGTTGAAGGCGGCATGCGTGTCCTGCCAGCCGTGCGGCAGGTCCTGGATGAACGCGAGGCCCAGGTCGTCGGCGTCCGGGTGGAAGGGCAGGATGTCCTTGGTGCCGTCGGACTGCTTCCAGACCGACCGGCCGTTCTGCGTGACGGAACGGGGGTCGCCGAAGCCGCGGACGCCGCGGAGCGTGCCGAAATAGTGGTCGAAGGATCGGTTCTCCTGCATGAGGACGACGATGTGCTCGACGTCCTTGACCGTCCCGGTGCGATGGAGCGCGGGCAGGGCGGCGGCGCGCTGGATACTGCTGGACAGCGCCGTGAACGCCGTGGTGGCGCCCGCGAGTTGGAGGAAGCGGCGCCGGTTGACTTCGGCCATGGGTCTGAGGGTCCTCTCGTCCTGACGTACGTGATGCCGCCCAAATGACGGAATCTGCGCGGAGCGAGTGTTCCAAGAGCAACAAACGTCAGGGAAGGGTCTGGTGGCGCCTGTGTGAAAGTCGACGGTCCGTGTGGTGCCGTCAACCGGTCGCGGCGGCCGCGCACGCCGCACAGGATCCGGGTGCGACGGATTCCGTAGGCCGTCTCGCGGGCCGCGTTCGCACGAAGACCGCCGCGCCGGTCCGAGCCGACCGACGGCTCATCAGCCTTTGCGTCAGGGGCCGCCCCTCGCCGACGGACGTGCCGGCTCCGGCTCCGGGAAGGCTTGCGTCAGACGGAAGTTCCCGTTGCGGCGGGCGGTGTCTGTGACCGGCTCGCGGACCACCGCGGGAGCGCCGTGGTCATCGTCCGCGGCGGCCGCGACATCCTGGTCCCCGCACCACGCCCCCGGCGGGGCCCCTTCCGCCTGGCACTGCCGGACGGGTGCGCCCTCACCCCGGAGCCGGCCGCGTGGTCCCCGACGGGAGGGACCGGGGGATCGCCACCGACGGCCGGCCGATCCCCGTCGTCCCCGCCGCACCCTCCCTCCGAGAGCCTGCCGATCGAGGACGGGGGAACCCCGCGCACAACCGGCAGACGCCGCGCATGCGCCCCGCGGCGCGGGCCGCCGAACGACAGAAGCTCGCACTGTCTTCGGGGTCCCGTACCAGGCCGGTGCCCACTCACCAGCGGCCCCTTCCTGACGGCCGTCTCAGGGACAGCACCTCGCACACCTGCCGGGACCGATCCGCCACAAACGCATTACCGGCATAAATGGTTCATTTTCGAATCAGACTCTCCCGGGATGCGAAATCAGACCGGAGACGGCACCGTAAATACACATGAAGCTGACTGGAACCGGACAAAAGTTCCACCCGGTACGCTGGAGGCTGCTGCTGGCCAGCGCCACCATGCTCTTCGTCGAGCTAGCGCTGATCAGGTGGGCGGGCGCCAACGTGGTCCACCTCAGCTACTTTTCGAACTTCGTCCTTCTGGGGTCGTTTCTCGGCATCGGGATCGGGTTCCTCATCCCCGCCGCGCGCGGGCAGTGGATCATACGGTGGGCACCGGTGCCGCTCGCGGTTCTCGTCGTCCTGGTGCGCGCGTTTCCGGTGCAGGTGCGTCAGAGCAGCCCGCAGATCATCTACTTCACGTCCGTGAAGACCACCGGCTTTCCCGAGTGGGTGACGCTGCCCGTCATCTTCCTGCTCACCGCGGTGATCATGACCGCGATCGGCAAGATCACCGCCGACCTCTTCCGCCGGCTTCCCTCACTCGATGCCTACCGCTACGACCTGCTCGGCAGCCTCACCGGCTCGGCGTCCTTCGCCCTGCTCTCCTGGCTGCGGGCTCCATCGGTCGTATGGGGCGTGCTCGCCGCCGCGGCCCTGCTGATCCTCGGCGGACGACGCAACATCCTGCGGTACTCCGTCCCGCTCACGGCGATGGTCGCAGCACTGTTCGTGGAGACGACGACGGTCGGCATCTCCTGGTCGCCCTACTACAAGATCCAGGTCACACCGTTGTCACCCACCGTCCCGGAGTACACCATCTCCGCCAACGGCGTCCCGCACCAGGCGATCGTGCCGCTTTCGGTGCTGACGCAAGCAGGCTCACCCTATCGGCAGGCATACGACCAGACCCCCGCCAATCCGCACAAGCGCGTGCTCGTCATCGGAGCCGGCAACGGCAATGACGTCGCCGTCGCGCTGGCGCACGGAGCGCAGCGTGTGGACGCGGTCGAGATCGATCCCCGACTGCAGCAGATCGGCGCACAGCTGCACCCCGCCAAGCCGTACGACGACCCCAGGGTGCACGTCCACATCAACGACGGACGGGCTTTCCTGGAGCGGACGAACAGCAAGTACGACCTCGTCGTCCTCGCGCTGCCCGACTCGCTGACGCTGGTGGCCGGGGCGAGCAATCTGCGCCTGGAGAGCTACCTGTTCACGCAGCAGGCGTTCGAGGCTGCGCGCGATCACCTGACGCCGCACGGCGCCTTCGCCATGTACAACTACTACCGGACGAGCTGGCTGGTCGACCGCTTCGCCGGCTCTCTCAATGACATCTACCGCCATGCGCCGTGCGCAACGACGTTCGCCGCGAACGCGGCCGTCCTCGTGGCCGGAATGACGACCGCCGACCAGTCGTGCAAGCAGACCTGGCGGCCCAGCGCCGCGGTCCCGGCGGCCGCCAGCGACGACCACCCTTTCCCGTATCTGCTGCACCGTGACATCCCCACGCTCTACCTGGGCGTGCTGGGCGGGATCCTGCTGGTGACGCTCGTGGCGGTGCGCCTGACCGGGGTCCACATCCGCAGGACGCTCCGCTACACCGACATGTTCCTGATGGGCGCTGCCTTCATGTTGCTCGAAACGAAGAACGTGATCGGCTTCGCGCTCTACTTCGGTACGACCTGGCTGGTCAACGCCCTGGTCTTCATCGGCGTCCTGCTCGCCGTCCTCGGGGCGGTCGAGGCCCGGCGCCGGATGCAGCGGGTCAGCCGGCTGCCGCTGCAGCTACTGCTCTTCGGCACCCTTGCGATTGCCTGGCTCGTCCCGGCGCACGTCGTGCTCTCGCTGCCCTTCCCCGGACGACTCGCCGCCGCCATCGCCCTGGCCTTCGCCCCCATCTTCTGTGCCAACCTGATCTTCTCGGACCGCCTCGCCCTCGCCCCTGATCCGGCATCCGCGTTCGGCGCGAACCTGCTGGGCGCCCTGACCGGGGGTGTGCTCGAGTACCTCGCCCTGGTGACGGGCTATCAGGCACTGCTGCTGGTCGTTGCCCTGCTGTACCTGGGTGCGTGCGTCGTCATGCGGTTCACCGGGCGCCGGCCGGACGCGCAGTCGACGTCTGCGCCGGACGGCATGGTGGCCGTCAACAACCAGTAGACGCACGCCGCTGCCGTGCGGCAATCTCCAACACCTCTTCCGCGAGGCAGAAGTCGTGTTGCGCTCCCGCGAAGCCCGTCTCGACGATGTCGGCATCATCCAGAGACGGGAGCCGCCCGCATGCCGCACATGACTGCCTTTGCCAGGAACCGGTGGTACGTCGCCGCCTACGGCGAGGAGATCGGGCGCGAGTTGCTCGGCCGGACCATCCTCGGTGAGCCGCTCGTTCTCTACCGCGCCGAGGAGGACGGCACCCCGGTCGCCCTGCACGACCGGTGCGTCCACCGCCGCTACCCGCTCTCCTCGAGCGGCCTGGACGGCGACCGGATCGTCTGCGGTTACCACGGTTTCACCTACGACCGCACCGGCGCCTGTGTGTACGTACCGGGCCAGAAACGCATCCCGCGTACCGCACGCGTCGCCTCCTACCCGGTGGTGGAGCAGGACTCGCTCGTCTGGGTGTGGGTCGGCGACCCGGCACTCGCCGACCCGCAGACCATCCCGCGGGCCCGGCACCTGGACTCCCCCGGCTGGACCACCGTGCGCGGCATGGAACCGATCGACGCCGACTACGGCCTGCTCGTCGACAACCTCCTCGACCTGTCCCACGAGACGTATCTGCACGGCGGTTACATCGGCACCCCCGAGGTCGCCGAGACGCCCATCATCACCGAGGCGGACGAGGACGCGGGCGTGGTCCGGGTCAGCCGGCACATGGACGATGCCGAGTGCCCGCCGTTCTACGCCCGTTCGACCGGCATCGAGGGACGGATCACCCGCTGGCAGGACATCGAGTACCACGCGCCCTGCCTGTATCTGCTGCACAGCCGGATCGCGCCGATGGGCGTCGTACCGGAGCCGGACGGCAGCGACCCGCACGGCTTCCACACCGAGATCACCTACGCCATCACACCGTCCGCCGACGGCAAGGTGTACGACTTCTGGGCGGTGTCCCGGGACTGGGCAACCGAGGACGCCGAGGTCACCGAGTTCCTGCGGGCCAACAACCACACCGTCGTCATGCAGGACGTGGACGCGCTCAACCTGCTGCAGCGCACCCTCGGCACCGAACGCACCGGGTACCAGGAGCTGAGCGTCAACATCGACACCGGCGGCCTGGCCGCGCGCCGGATCCTGGCGCGGCTGGTCGAGGAGGGCGACAAGCCGGTCGAGGGGGTCCGGTGAGCCCCGGCACCGGCGGGGTCCACCGGATCGGCTGGCTGCCGGGCACGGACCTGCTGCACGGCACCTGCCACTGCGGTGTGCAGCACACCGCCGAGGACCCGGTGCTGATGTGGGAGTGGATGACGGCGCATCCCGAAGGACACGGCAGCGAAGAGGCCGTACGGTGACCGAACTCGAACTCGTCGTCAGGAAAAGGGAGTTCGCGGCCGCGGGCGTGCTGGCGCTGACCTTGCGCGATCCGCTGGGCCGGGAGCTGCCCTCCTGGGAGCCGGGCGCCCATCTGGATCTGCTCCTCGGGCCCGGGCTGGAGCGGCAGTACTCGCTGTGCGGGGATCCGGCGGACCGGTCGGCATGGCGGATCGCGGTGCTGCGCGAACCCGCCGGGCGGGGAGGGTCGGCCCGGGTGCACGAGCAGGTGGGCGAGGGCACGAAGGTACGGGTCCGCGGGCCGCGCAACCACTTCCGGCTCGAGCCCGCGCCCCGCTACCGCTTCATCGCGGGCGGCATCGGCATCACCCCGATCCTGCCGATGCTCGCGGCCGCCGAACAGGCGGGCGCCGACTGGACGTTGCTCTACGGCGGACGCACCCGTTCATCCATGGCGTTCACGGGCGAGCTGACACGCTACGGCGACCGGGTCACCCTCGCCCCGCAGGACGAGACCGGCCTGCTGGACCTGGGCCCGGTGCTGGACGACCTGTGCGAGGGCACCCTGGTGTACTGCTGCGGTCCGGGGCCGCTGCTGGACGCCGTCGAGGAGCGCTGCCCGGCCGGGGTGCTCCGGGCGGAGCGGTTTCGGCCGGGGGGCCAACAGCGGTGCGATTCCGAGCAGTTCGAGGTCGAGCTCGCCCGTAGTGGCCGTACCGTCACCGTCCCGCCGGAGGTGTCCGTGCTGGACGCGGTGCGGGCCGCCGGGGTCGAGGTGCTGTACTCCTGCACCGAGGGGACGTGCGGCACCTGCGAGACGGACGTGCTGGAGGGCGCCCCGGATCACCGGGACTCGGTCCTCACCGAGGAGGAGCGGTCGGCGGGTGACACGATGATGATCTGCGTGTCCCGGTGCCGGGGCGCCCGTCTGGTGCTGGATCTGTGACGCGGTCCTGAATCAGGACGTCAGGTACGCCTCCACCTCACTGAACTGCCCGGCCGGCCAGCCGGTGTTGGCGCTGACGGTGAGCCGGAGGTACCGCAGGTTCGTGCTGCTCGGCAGGGAGACGGTGGCCGTGTTGCCGGTGGCCGGGTCGAATCGGTAGCCCTGGGAGCCCACGGCGGTCGAGTAGTTCGAGCCGTCGGTGCTGCCGAGCACGGTGATGGTCTGGGTGCGGGCGCCCCAGGCCGAGGACGGCGGCAGCTTCAGCACCAGGCGGCGTACGGCGTAGGACGCGCCGAGGTCGACCGTCCAGGACTGCGGGAAGGCGTTGTTGGTGGACTCCCAGTAGGAGTTCGCGTCGCCGTCGACCGCCTTGCCGGGAATGTAGACGTCCTGGGAGCCGGTCGCGGCGGCCGGACGGCCCTTGGCGAGGTTGCGGTTCGGGTCGGGGTCGGGGTTGCCCTGACCGGGCTGAGGCCAGGTGGAGCAGTCCGGCCATGTGCTGTTCCAGCCGGAGTTGCCGCCGCCGTCGCTCAGGGTGAAGGAGCCGGAGTCGGCCGGGTAGGGGCAGTTGTAGATGCCGGCGGCCCCGACCTGGGTGGCGGTGACCTTCCCGAAGGTGGCCGCGCCCTGCGCCTCGGCCTGGAGGACGACGGTGCCGGTGTTCCGCACGGTCGCGCCGGTCACGTTGACGTTCCGGACCGGGTAGCCCCGTCCGCCACCGGAGACGAACTCGAAGGCGCTGTACGGGCTGTCGGTGATCGTCGTGTTGGTGATGTCGACGGTCGCATTGATCGCGCTGTCGTAGGAGTCGACGCGCAGCGCGCCCATCGGATGGTTCCAGTTGGGGTTCATCGCCCCGGTGCGGACCAGGGTGTTGCCGTCGACGGTGATGGTCCCCGACAGCGGGGAGAAGGGATCCATGAACTTCTGGTTGGAGATCGCGATACCGCTGCCGAGGGCGTTGGTGTCGGAGATCAGGTTGTTCTTCACGGAGATGTCGGTGCCGCCGTAGATGGCGATGCCGTTGGCGAGGTTGGGCTGCGAGATCGTGTTGCTCTCGAAGCTGGAGTTCGTGTCCGGGGAGTACAGCGACCACATGGCCAGGGCGTCGTCTCCTTGGTTCCGCAGGAAGTTGTTGCGGACGACGACGCCCTTGGCGGTGCCGTTGAGGTTGATGCCGTCGGCGGTGGTGTCGAGGAAGCGGTTGTTCTCCACCACCAGGTTGTCGTCGTTGCCCATCAGCCACATGCCGCACTTCATGTGCTGTATCCACATGCCGGAGACGGAGGAGTTCGGGCCGAGGGAGCCGTTCACGAAGTTGTCGGGGCTGGAGTCGACACGTTCGGTGACCTCGCCGATGACCGCGAAGTCCTTGATGTGGACGTTTCCGGAGGAGCTGGACTGGTCGATGAACCGGGAGGTGTGCACCACCGAGTACCAGCTGCCGGCGCCCTGGAGCGTCACGTTCTGCACGCCGTTGAGGGACGAGGTGATCTTGTAGTCCCCCGGCGGGATCCACACCGTTCCGCCCTGTGCGGCGGCGATGGCATCCCGGAAGGCCTGGGTGGAGTCGCCGTTGCCGCTGGGGTCGGCGCCCTTGGAGACCACGGACACCGAGCCGGCGGGCTGGGAGGCGGGTGCCGCGACCTGCTCGAAGTCGGCGACGTCGACCGTGACCTGGGTGCCGGTCGACTCGAAGGCGACCTTGTCGCCCGCCTGGATGTTCTGGCCGAGCATCAGGCGCGCGTCGTCGAAGAAGTGGTGCCGCTTGGCGCCCGGGATCCAGCCAGTGTCGATGTAGGAGTACTTGGAGGTGACGGTCAGGGTCCTGGCGAGCTTGACCCCGTTGACGTACACGTCGAGCGTGCCGGACTGGCCGTCGGGGACGCTGTAGGAGACGTTCACGGCGTTGGCGGCCCGGGGTGCCGTGAACTCCACGCGCTGTCCGGAGTTGAGGCGCACGGCCTGCCGTCCGGAGGCCTCGGAGGCGAGCGTGCCCTGGGTGTAGTCGGGGCCGATCTTGGTGCCGTTGGTGGTCGCCGACTCCGCCTCCACCGAGGTGAAGGGGAGGCCGGCGCCGGCGGCCGCGTGGGCGGCGGGCGCGACGGCGACGAGCATGCCGGCGGCGAGGGCCACAGCGACCGCAATGACTGGCATGCTCCTGACAGTTCTGCCCATGGTGCTCTGCATGTGCTGATCCCTTCGGGGTGGGGGCGCGGGGATAGCGCGGTGCGTCGGCGGCTCAGCTCCGCAGCCAGACCGCCGTGTCCTGCGGCAGCCGGCCCTTGTCGTCCAACGGGCCGCTGGTGAGGATGAGTCGGGTGTGCTCAGGCAGCTCGGCGGGGGTGGGCGCGAGGTTGACCACGCAGGTCATGCCCTCGGCACGGGTGAAGGCGAGGACGCCCTCGGGGGCGGACAGCCAGGACAGCGGGCCGCCGCCGAAGAGGGGGCGGGCGGCGATGGCCTGGCGGTGGAGCGAGAGCATGGAGTCGGGGTCCTGCTGTTGACGGTCGACCGCGTACCACGGCCAGTCGGCCGGCTGGGGCAGCCAGGGCTCCTGCTGGGAACCGAATCCCGCGTACGGCATACCGGCGGCCCACGGCAGCGGCACCCGGCAGCCGTCCCGGCCGGGATCGGCTCCCTGGGACCGGAAGTGCATCGGATCCTGGATCCGGTCGACCGGAATCTCGGACTCGGGCAGGCCCAACTCCTCCCCCTGGTAGAGGTACACCGCGCCGGGCAGGGCCAGCGACAGCAGGGCGGCGGCCCGGGCCCGCCGGGTGCCGAGCACCAGGTCGGTCGGCGTGCCGAAGGCCTTGGCGGCGAAGTCGAACCCGGTGTCCTCGCGGCCGTAGCGGGTGACCGTACGGGTGACGTCGTGGTTGCACAGCACCCAGGTGGCCGGAGCTCCGACGGGGGCGTGCTCGGCGAGGGTGGTGTCGATCGTGGCGCGCAGCCGGTCGGGGTCCCAGGGGCAGGAGAGGAAGGAGAAGTTGAAGGCGGTGTGGAGTTCGTCGGGGCGCAGATAGCGGGCGAAGCGCTCGGCGTCGGGGAGCCAGACCTCGCCGACGAAGACGCCGTCGTACGCGTCCGCCAGGCGCCGCCAGGAGCGGTAGATGCCGTGGAGTTCGTCGCGGTCGACGAAGGGGTGCGGCTCGGGGTGCGTGGCGAGGTCGGGCAGGGCAGGGTCCTTGGCGAGCAGGGCGGCGGAGTCGATGCGGAAACCGGCGACGCCCCGCTCGAACCAGAACCGCAGGATGTCCTCGTGCTCCTGGCGGACGGCCGGGTGGGACCAGTTGAGGTCCGGCTGCTCGGGCGTGAACAGGTGCAGATACCAGTCGCCGTCGGGCAGGCGGGTCCACACCGGTTCGGTGGAGCCGACGAACTGCGAGGGCCAGTCGTTCGGTGGTAGTTCGCCGTGCGCGCCGCGCCCGGGCCGGAAGTGGAACAGTTCGCGCTCGGGGCTGCCGGGTCCGGCGGCGAGCGCGGCGCGGAACCAGGGGTGCTGGTCGGAGACGTGGTTGGGCACGATGTCGACGATGGTCCGGATGCCCGACTCCCGTGCCTCGGCGATGAGTTTCTCGGCCTCGGCGAGGGTGCCGAAGGCCGGGTCGATGGCGCGGTAGTCGGCGACGTCGTAGCCGCCGTCCTTCAGGGGTGACAGGTACCAGGGGGTGAACCACAGGGCGTCCACGCCGAGTTCGGCGAGGTACGGCAGCCGGGCGCGGACGCCCGCGAGGTCGCCGGTGCCGTCGCCGTCGCCGTCCGCGAAGCTGCGGACGTAGACCTGGTAGATGACGGCCGAGCGCCACCAGTCGCGGTCCTTGTGGGCATCGGTGGGCTGTCCCACGGGGCTTCCCTTTCTCGTGAGGCGGTGCGGAGCCTTCGGTGAGGCGGTGCGGCGTGTCAGCCCTTGGTGCTGCCCGCGCTGATCCCGGCGATGATGTGCCGCTGCAAGACGAGGAACAGCGCCACCATCGGGATGCTGGCGATCACCATCGCGGCGATGAGCACGGTGAGCTGGATGTTCTGCGACAGCTGGACCAGGGCCACGCTGATCGGCTGCTTGTCGGTGTCGGAGAAGACCATCAGCGGCCACAGGAAGTCCTGCCAGACGGCGACCAGCGCGAAGATCGACACCACGCCGAGCACCGGCCGGGACATGGGCAGCACCACCGACCACAGGATGCGCAGCTTGCCGGCGCCGTCGATCTCGGCGGCCTCCAGCACATCGCGTGGCAGCTGGTCGAAGAATCGTTTGAGCAAGTAGAGGTTGAAGGCGTTCGCGACGGCCGGCAGCCAGATGGCGAGGGGGTCGTTGAGCAGGCCGGTGTGGATCAGCGGCAGGTCCGCGACTGTCAGGTACTTCGGTACGACCAGGGCCTGCGCCGGGACCATGAGGGTGGCCAGGATGCCGCCGAGGATCACCTTGCCGAAGGCGGGCCTCAGCCTGGACAGGGCGTAGGCGGCGGCCGTGCAGAAGACCAGCTGGAACGCCCAGGCGCCGGCCGCCTGCACGACCGTGTTCCACAGGTGCTGCGGCAGCTGCATCAGGTCCCAGGCGTCGGTGTAGCCGCCGAGGTGCCAGTGTTCCGGGACCAGTGTCGGCGGAGTGCGGGCCACCTCGTCCGGGGACTTCATCGCGCCGGTCACCATCCAGTAGACCGGGAAGAGGAACGCGAGCGCGAAGAGGACCAGGACGGCCGTGAACACCGTCCAGTAGACCGCCCTGCCGCGCGGGCGGGCGAGGGTGGCCGGGGAGACCAGGGTGCGGGTGCTCATGCGCTGTCCCCCTCGGTGCCGGTCAGCCGCAGGTAGACGGCGGAGAAGGCGCCGAGCAGCACCAGGAGCATGACGCTGAGGGCGCAGGCCCCGCCGAAGTCGTTGTAGAGGAAGGCGTACTTGTAGATGAGGTAGAGCACGGTCACCGTGGCGTTCTCCGGGCCGCCGCCGGTGATGACGAACGGTTCGGTGAACACCTGCATGGTGGCGATGATCTGCAGGAGCATCAGCATCAGGATCACGAACCGGGTCTGCGGGACGGTGACGTGCCGGACGCGCTGGAGCAGGTTCGCGCCGTCCAGTTCGGCGGCCTCGTACAGCTCGCCGGGGATCGACTGCAGGGCGGCGAGGTAGATGAGGACGGTGCCGCCCATGTTCGCCCACGTCGCCACGATCACCAGGGAGACGAGCGCGGTGTCGGTGCCGTTGGACCAGTTGGACGTCGGCAGGTGGAGGAAGCGCAGCGCCTCGTTGGCGAGACCGGCTCCGGGGTCGTAGAACCACTTCCACAGCAGGGCGCTGACCACCGGCGGGATCATCACGGGCAGGTAGACCACGACCCGGAAGAACGCCTTGGCGTGCCGGAGTTCGTTGAGGACGAGGGCGAGGAGGAAGGGGATCGCGAAGCCGATCAGCAGGGCCAACAGGGTGAAGGTGAGCGTGTTGCGCCAGGCCGCGCTGAACTCGGGGTCGTGCAGGACACGGGTGAAGTTGGCGGTGCCGGCCCACTGAGGCTTCGAGCCCGGCGTGTACTTCTGGAAGGCGATGACGACCGCGCGGATCGCCGGGTACCAGGAGAACAGGGCGAAGCAGACGAGGCCGCCGAGGAGGAAGGCGTAGGCGCGGGCCTGGTCGGCGAGGCGGCGCCGCCTCCGGCCCCCTACCGGGGGCGGCGCCGGGACCGGGTGGACGGCGGCCTGCGTCACGGGCCGCCGTTCGGCCGTCTTCGTCATGGCGGTCAGCTCCGGGCGAGGATGGCGTCGATCTTGCCGGACGCGTCCTTGAGGAGCTGGTCGATGTCGGCGTCCTTCTTGGTGAGGACGGCGGAGACGGTCGAGTCGAGGACGGAGTAGATCTGCTGGGCGTCGGGCGGCTCGATCTTCATCTGAAGCTGCTGGTTGCCGTCGAGGAAGGCCTGGTAGTTCTCCACCGGGACATTGGCGTCGGCCTTCTTGGCCTGCTGGTCCCTGGCGTCGGCGGCGCCGGTGAACAGGCGGGGCTCGGGCAGGCCGACGGGGGCGTTGTTCTCCTTGGCGCGGGCGTAGTCGCCGAGGAAGCCGGTTCCGGGGGTGAGGAACATGTGGTCCAGCCACTTCAGGCCGGCCCGGATCTGGGCGGGCGTGTCGTGCCTGTTGAACATGTAGCCGTCGCCGCCGATGAGCGTACCCCTGCCGCCCGGCATCGGGCCGATGGCGATGTCGTCGTAGTTCGCGCCCTTCTCCTTGACCAGGATCGGGATGTTGTCGGGGGCGGCGAGATACATGCCGAGCCTGCCCGACCCCATCATCTGCTGGACGTCGTTGATGACGAGGAGCTGCTTGCTGCCCATGGAGTCGTCGGCCCACCGCATGTCGTGCAGGTTCTGCAGGACGGCGTGGCCCTCGGGGGTGTCGATGGTGGCCTTCTTGCCGTCGGCGCCGACGACGTCGCCGCCTTGCGAGTACAGCTCGGCGGTGAAGTGCCAGCCGCCCTGGTTCTGGGCGCTGTAGTCGGCGTAGCCGACGGTGCCGTTGCCGAGGGCGGCGATCTTCCTGGCGTCGGCGCGTACCTCGTCCCAGGTGGTCGGGGGCTTGTCGGGGTCGAGGCCGGCCTTCCGGAACAGCTTGCGGTTGTAGATCAGCCCCATGCTGTATCCGGTGCGCGGGATGCCGTAGACCTTTCCGTCGACGGTGTAGATGTCCCGCAGCTGCTTCTGGAGGGTGTCGTAGGACTTCAGCTCCTTGAGGTACGGCGTGAGATCGGCCGCCTGGCCTATGTCCACGACGTGCCTGGCGTCGGTGAAGTACGTGTAGAAGACGTCTTCCATCTGACCGCCGGCGAGCTTGGCGTCGAAGGTCTTCGGGTCCTGGCAGGGGAAGGCGTCGTGTGCGGCGACGTCGATGCCCGGGTTCTGCTTCCCGAAGGAGGCGAGGTCCTCCTCGAAGAACTCCCGGTCGACCTTGGCGCTTTTCGGCGGTTCGCAGTTGACGGTGATGCGGGTCTTCCCGCTCGCCGAGTCGTCGTCACCCGACCCGCAGGCGGTGGCGGCCAGGGCGAGCGAGGAACAGACGCCGATCGCGACGAAGGTACGGCGGAACCCGGTGCTTGTCATCGGTGGACCCCCTGATGGCACTCATGGCAGGAGCGGTGGGCGCCGCACACTCAAGCACCGCCGACATCAGGACGCAAGATGTCGTGCGTACTCTGTAATTATTTGACAGTAGGGTGGATCTTCAGGATCACAGTCGGGAAATCAGTCGCGCGGGGCTTGCGCGGTGGATCCGCGCACCACCAGCTCGGGCTCGAACAGCAGCTCCTCGGCGGGTACGGCGCTGCCGCCGATCTGCGCGTTCAGCAGTTCGACGGCTGCGCGCCCCATGGCCTCGATGGGCTGCCGGACCGTGGTGAGCGGGGGTTCGGTGCAGTTCATGAACGCCGAGTCGTCGTATCCGACGACCGAGATCCGCCCCGGCACGCCGTGTCCCTTGCGGCGCGCGGCCCTGACCGCGCCGAGCGCGAGCGGGTCGCTGGCGCAGATGATGCCGGTGACACCCCGGTCGATCAGCCGGGACGCGGCGGCGTGACCGCCCTCGATGGAGAAGATCGCCCGGGCGACGAACTCCTCCGGCAGTTCGCCGGCGATCGCCCGCGCGGCGGCCAGTTTGCGGGCCGAGGGCACGTGGTCGCCGGGACCGAGGACCAGCCCGATGCGCTCGTGGCCGAGGGAGGCCAGGTGCCGCCACGCCTGTTCGACGGCGACGGCGTCGTCACAGGACACGCCCGGGAAGCCGAGGTGTTCGATGGCCGCGTTGACCAGCACGACGGGGATGTTTCGCTCGGCGAGCAGCCGGTAGTGGTCGTGCGGTGCGTCCGCCTGCGCGTACAGGCCGCCGGCGAAGACCACGCCGGAGACCTGCTGCTGCAGCAGCAGGTCGACGTAGTCCGCCTCCGAGACCCCGCCCTTGGTCTGCGTGCACAGCACCGGGGTGAGTCCGAGCTGGGCCAGCGCGCCGCCGATGACCTCGGCGAACGCCGGGAAGATGGGGTTCTGCAGCTCCGGCAGCACCAGTCCGACGAGCCGGGCGCGTTCGCCGCGCAGCTGAGTGGGGCGCTCGTAACCGAGGACGTCGAGAGCCGTCAGCACCGCCTGCCGGGTGGCGTCGGAGACCCCGGGTTTGCCGTTGAGCACCCGGCTGACGGTCGCTTCGCTGACGCCGACCTTCTTCGCCACTTCCGCAAGTCGTCGTGTCATGCACGCAAGCCTAGCGCAAGTCATGCAAATGACTTGCGTAAGGCAGGCAGGTACGAGGTGCCGGCCTTGGGGACGCGAGGAAGACGCAAGGCGGACGAGCAGGGGCACGAGATGCCGGGGCTTCCGACCCGGCGCCGCCGGCGACCTGAACGCCGGCGGTGCCGGGTCAGTTCTCGGGGGCCGGGACGACCGTCAGATGGGCTGCCGTGCTTCGCAGCCGGCGCGGACGGCGTACGGGCGCGGCGGGCCGGCGGTTCTCGCGCAGGACCATCGAAAGGCGCCGGTAGCCGAGGCCGCCCAGGACCTCCGGCGTCTCCTCGACGATGCGGCACTCGGTGGGGCCACGCCGCGGGTCGGGGTGGAGCAGCAGCCGGACGGCCCCGTCCAGCCGGGTCGCGCGCTCGCCGACGGCGTGGATCCAGTGCGGCAGGCCCTGCCGGTAGGCGGCCTCCATGAGCGGGTCCTGGGCGATGTCGCGGCGGACGGCCTGCAGCTCGTGGTCGTGACCGTACGTCTCCAGGGCGGCCTTGAGGTGGGCCAGCATCGGCAGGCACCAGCCCTGTTCGTGCTCGCCGAGGACGTCGGCCGCGTCCGGATGGAACAGGACGAACCGCAGGAAGTTGTCCCCGGGCATGGCCGTCGCCTGCCGGCGCACGCCGCGGAAAAGTGTCTCGAACGCACCGTTGGCCATGACGACGTCCCAGCGGTGGTCGACGACCAGGGACGGGCAGGCGAGGGACTCCAGCAGTACGGCGTAGTCCTGGAGGTACGCCTGGGTCTCGCAGGTCTCGGGGACGGGCCGCGGTGCCGGCCGCTGCCCTCCTGCCTGATGTGCCATCGGGAGGTCACCCCTCTTGCCTCTGCGGCCTTCACGCGGCTCTGCGATCCTGCGGCCCGCGACAAGACCGTGTCAACTATCGTGGCATTCCGTGCTCGTTGACGGCTGAAATTCGCCACAGTTGTGGCGACACCTGGATGTGAGTTCGAGACACCCGCTACTCTCCGGGAAGTTCACGGCGATCGCTCGTGAGAAGCACGGACACATCTGAAGCCCTCGAGAGACGTAGGAGTTCTGTCGGTGACGGATGGCTACGAGGATCCGGGCGCCACGGCGACCGCCCAGCTGCCGGCCGTCGTCGCCCGCGTCACCGCGCTCGCCGACCGGCTCGGCGTGGCGCACACCGAAGTCTTCGACGTCGGGCGGCTCTCCGTGGCCTGCGGGGTCCCGGAGCCGGTGGTCAAGGCCCTGCTCGCCGGCCGGCCCGCCGGCGAACCGGACGTACAGGCACGCTTTCTGCAGCGCCTGGGCCTGTTGCGGCGCACTCGGCTGAAACCGAACGGCCGCAAGTACACCCAGCAGGAGATCGCCGACGGCGCGGGCATGTCCCGGCAGCAGGCCGGCGCCCTCATCAACGGCGACCGGCGGCCGACCATGGAGCACTGCGACGCGCTGCAGCGTTTCTTCCGGGTGCACGCCGGCTTCCTCACCGCGGAGGACCCCGAGGCGCTGGCGGGCGCGCTGCAGCGCACCCAGCAGGAGCTGCTGACGAAGCTCGCCGACCGGGAGCGGGCCGCCGCCGGGGCCGAGGAGGATCCGTTGGAACGGCTGCTGCAGGACCACGGGGTGCGCGGAATAGCCTGGCGGGCCGCACAGTTGCCCACCGACCAGCACCGGGACAAGGTCGCGGAGTGGCTCGACATGCTCCTGGAGAGCGTCAAACGGCCCGAGTCGTGAGCCGGGGGAGGACTGTGGGCATCGGCAGGGACATGCGCCGGCTGTGCAACGAGCTGGTGGGCGGTCTTGCGCTGCCCGCGCCGGTGCCGCCGCGGGAGCTGTACGGCGCGCTGTGCGAGGCGATGAGCCGCCGCCGGGGCCGCCCCGTGCACTTCCGTGCGGCCGCCTTCCCGACGGGCACGGCGAGCGGTCTGTGGCTTGACCTGACCGACCGCGATCTCGTCGTCGTGGAGGAACGCACCGCGCCGGACCACCAGTTGGTGATCCTGGGCCACGAACTGTGGCACATGCAGGCCGACCACCGCGGACACCACGTCGACGGCGTGGGCGTGGCCACGCGGCTGCTGCACGACGACACCGACCAGGAGGCGCTCCAGGCCACGGTGCAGCGGGTCGCGGCCCGGACCCGTTTCGACCTCGCCGAGGAGCGGGACGCCGAGACCTTCGGGCTGCTGCTGGCCAGCAAGTGCCGCACCTGGCTCGCCGGTTCTGCCCTGCGCGGCCCGGTGCAGCGCGACGACGTGGCCGGGCGCATCGAGGCGTCCCTGGGGTATCCGGGGGCGCAGGGCTGACGCCGATGCGGGGCCGCAGGACCGACCCGGGGCCGTACGGCGCAGGGGCGAAAGGACTCGGCCTCGGCTGAGCGGGCGAACCGGGACGCGACCGAACGGCGTTGTCAGTGGTGGGCGGCAAGCTGGAGAGGTGCGCCGCAGCGCGCGCGACCGTGACGCCTACTCGGGGAGAGCCGACCGATGCCCACCGCCGTACTGACCGACCGTGAGCGCACCGCCGTACAGGCCTACCTGCGGCTGCTGCACACCGTGCGCGCCGCCTTCGACGGGCCACCGGACGCCGGCCGGCCCGCCGTGGTGCCGCCCGCCGTGCTGGCCGAGGCGGAACAGGCTCTGGCGCGCGCGGGTCTCGCGGGCAACGAGGAGCAGTTCTTCCGCCTGCTGCGCGACTGGTGCCCGCCGGCCTGACCGCGCCGGGCCCCGCGCGCCGCCACCGGGTTTCAGGGATGCGGGACGACCACGGCGGTGCTGATCACTCCGTCGCGTACGGCCCACCGGCCGTCGAAGACCTGGATCCGGCGGCCCCCGACCCGTGGCCCTGGGACGAGGAGTTCGGCACGCAGGGTGCCCCGCGACTCGTCGCCGGGGCTCGGGTCGAGGGTCATGTCGGCCTCGGAGAAGTCCAGCCAGGTGCGGGCCAGGGGGAACCACGCCTTGTAGACGGACTCCTTGGCGCTGAACAGGATCCGGTCCCAGTGCACGTCGGGCCACTGACCGTGGAGCCCCGCGAGCCGATCGGCCTCGGCGGGCAGGAAGACGGCGTCGGCGACGCCGTCCGGGAGCGCGCCGTGCGGTTCGGCGTCGATGCCGAGGGACGCCAGGTCGCCGGCCCGGGCCAGCGCGGCGGCGCAGTAGCCGTCGCAGTGGGTCATGCTGCCGATCAGACCGTCCGGCCAGCGCGGCGCGCCCCGCTCGCCTCTGAGGACGGACTGCGCGGGCACGCCGAGCTTCTCCATGGCGAGCCGGGCGCAGCCGCGTGCGGCAGCGAACTCGCGGCGGCGTTTGGTCAGCGCCCGTGCGACGAGCGCTTCCTCCCCGGGGTGGAGCGGGGCGTCCCACAGCGGGTCGTCACCGTGTGCCTCCACGGCCACGACCGACTCCGGGAGCAGCTCCTCGATCACCTGTTTCGACCTCCATCGGCAGGATGCGGCGCAGCCGTCCCGGCGGCTCCGGGCGCTTGCGCCATTCACGGGGATAGCCTACGGAGACCTCCTCGAAGCGGACTCCGTCGTGCCAGGTGGTGCGCGGGATGTGCAGATGGCCGTAGACCATGGTCGCCACGCGGAACCGGCGGTGCCAGTCGGCGGTCAGCAGGGTGCCGCACCACATGGCGAACTCGGGGTACCACAGCACCTCGGTGGGATGCCGGTGCAGCGGGTAGTGGTTGACCGGTACGACCGGCAGGTCCGGGGGCAGCTCGGCAAGCCTGCGCTCGGTCTCGGCGACCCGCGCCCGGCACCAGGCGTCACGGGTCGGGTAGGGATCGGGGTGCAGCAGGTACTCGTCGTTGCAGACCACGCCGGTGCTCTCGGCGTAGGCCAGGCCCTCGGCCTTGGTGGCGCAGCCGGGCGGCAGGAACGAGTAGTCGTACAGCAGGAACAGCGGGGCGACGGCGACCGGGCCGCCGGGACCGTGCCACACCGGGTAGGGGTCCTCGGGGGTGACGACACCCAGCTCGCGGCACAGCCCGACCAGGTGCTCGTAGCGGGCGACGCCGCGCAGGGTGACCGGATCCTTCGGGTGCGTCCACAGCTCGTGGTTGCCGGGGGCCCACAGCACCTTGCGGAAGCGGCTCGCGAGTTTCTCCAGGGTCCAGCGGATGTCGGCCACCGTCTCGGCGATGTCACCGGCCACGATCAGCCAGTCCTCGTCGCCGGCGGGCCGCATGTCCTCGACCAGGGCACGGTTCTCCGGATAGCCGATGTGCAGGTCGCTGACGGCCAGCAGCTGCCCGGCCCCGGCCTCAGACTCCACCCGACTCCCCTTCCGATCATCCTCCGCCGGGACCACGAGATCACATTCCCGGACAATCAGACAAGAGGGTCCCCGGCCGCCGTGTCGCGAGGGTCCGCCGGCGGGCCGAACAGCGACCGGACGGGCCCGGCGAGCCTCCTGGACGAGTCCCGGAATCCGTAACATCCGCGTTGCACGCGCGGGCTGTCGAAAGCCGTATGATCGCCCCGACACCATCACCCCAACCTCCCTCTTCGCAGGGGTTGTTTGGCGTCCCTTCCTCCCTCCTGCCCGGGCACGGGCCGCTGAGTCCTGCCCGAAAACCCTGAAAGGCGGCCTGCATGCTCTCTCGCGTACGCGTCTGGCTCAACCGCACGTACGCGGAGAACGTCTTCTTCATGGATCAGCTGCGCAGAAATCCCAGCGATCGCGCGGTGGAGATCCACGCCACGCACGGGGACCCCGACTCCCCCGTCCTGGCCGCAGCCGACACCGCCGACCTGGAGCCGGAGGACCTGTCCCCGGCCGCCTACGTCGAGTACGCGCTCGACCAGTGCGTCCGGCGCGGCATCGACGTGTTCGTGCCCCGGCTGCACCAGGCGGCGATCGTCCGGCACCGTGCGGAGTTCGCGGCGGCGGGTACGGCCCTGCTGGCGCCGACGCCCGAGGCGGTGGCCGTGTTCGAGGACAAGGCGACCGCGTACGAGGCGGTCCGCTCGGTGGGCGTCCCGGTGCCGCAGTGGTGGCGGGTGCGAACGGCCGACGAACTCCTCGCCGCCGTGGAGGAGTTGGAGGCGGCCGGGCACAAGGCGTGCTTCAAGCCGGCCGCCGGTGCCGGCGGGGTCGGCTTCCGGGTGATCACCCGCGCCCCGTTCTCGCTGGCCCACCTCGAAGGGTTCCCGAGCCCGTACGTCCAGCTCGACCTGGTCGTCGAGGCGTTGCGGCGGTCCGGGGAGCCGGTGGACTGGCTGGTGATGCCGCGCCTGGAACAGCCGGAGGTGTCGGTCGACTGCCTGACCGGGCCCGACAACCGGCTGCGGTTCGCGGTGGGCCGCACGAAGAACGGCCGCCGCAGGGGCTTCACGCTGGACGAGCGGTGGCTGGAACCGGCCCGGCTGATCGCCGAGGGCTTCGGGCTGCATCACCTGTCCAACATCCAGTTCCGCATGCTGGGCGACCGGCCGGTGCTGCTGGATGTCAACACGCGGCCCTCCGGGGGCCTGCACCAGGTGTCGCTGTGCGGGGTGAACGTGCCCTGGGCCGCCGTGCGGTTGGCGCTGGGCGAGGATCCCGGTGTGATCGTGCCGCCGTTCCTCGGGCAGGACTACACGGTGGTGGCGGGGCCGCGATCGCTGCTGCCGGTGGCACTTCCCCGGCAGAGGAATGCCGAGTTCGCCCTTCCGGCGGTGCCCGTGCAGGCGGCTTCGGCGGTGGAGGCCCTGCCGCTCTAGTCCGCCGGTATGGACCAATTCTGCGTCCGTCCTTGACAGCAGGATTGGTCCATACCAAATTCATTGGCGCACCTCCGCACCTCCGCACCTCCGCACACCCGTGCACTCCCGAACACCCCATCCCCACAGGGAGATCGCGTGCGCAATCCACTCGGACGTCACAGACGTCGGCTTCTCGCTCTCCTCGGTTCCGTCGCCCTCGCGGTCGGCGGGGCCATCGCCCTTCCGGGTACCGCTCAGGCGGCCAACATCCTCAGCAACCCCGGCTTCGAGTCCGGCGGCCTCTCCCCCTGGACCTGCACCGGCAACCTCGGCTCGGTCGTCTCCTCCCCCGTGCACAGTGGCTCGAAGGCTCTGCAGGGCGCGGTGACCGACAGCGACAACGCGCAGTGCAGCCAGACGGTCGCCGTCCAGCCGAACACGACGTACACCCTCAGCGGCTGGGTACGCGGCAGTTACGTGTACCTGGGCGTGAACGGCGGCGCCTCGACCTGGACGACGTCGCCGACGGCGTACAGCCGGCTGAGTGTCTCGTTCACCACCGGTGCCTCGCAGACCAGCGCCACCATCTATGTCCACGGCTGGTACGCCCAGGGCACCTACTGGGCCGACGACATCGGCCTCGACGGCCCGGGCGGCGGCGGGGGCGGCGGGGACACGCAGGCGCCGACCGCACCGACGGGCCTGACCTCCACCGGCAAGACGTCGTCCAGCGTTTCGCTGTCGTGGAACGCCGCCACGGACAACGTGGGCGTAACCGGTTACGACGTCTACAGCGGCGCCAACCAGATTCTGACCGTCTCCGGCACGTCCGCCACGGTCAGCGGGCTGTCGCCCAGTACGTCGTACACCTTCACGGTGAAGGCGCACGACGCGGCCGGGAACGTCTCGGGCGCCTCCAACGCCGTCTCCGTGACCACGAACGCGGGCAGCGGCGGCGGCACCGGGTTCAAGCAGGCCGCGCCGTACCTGTACGAGGGCTGGGGCGATCCGCCGAGTCCGACGACGGTGATGAGCGCGACCGGGATCAAGTGGTTCACGATGGCGTTCGTGCTGGACTCCGGCGGCTGTACGCCCGCCTGGGACGGCAGCCGGCCGCTCACCGGCGGCGCCGACCAGAGCGCGGTCAACGCCGTCCGGTCCGCCGGCGGTGACATCGTCCCGTCCTTCGGTGGCTGGCAGGGCAGCAAGCTCGGCGCCAACTGCTCCTCCGCGGCCGCGCTCGCCGGCGCCATCCAGAAGGTGATCGACGCCTACGGCCTGAAGGCCGTCGACATGGACATCGAGAACACGGACGAGTTCGAGAACGAGGCCGTGCAGGCGAAGATCCTCACCGCGCTGAAGACGGTCAAGGCCAACAATCCCGGCCTGAAGACCATCGTCACCTTCGGCACCTCGACCACCGGGCCGACGTACTACGGAAACCGGCTGATCGAGCAGGCGCAGTCGCTCGGCGCGAACATCGACGTGTTCACCATCATGCCGTTCGACTTCGGCGGCGGTTCGGACATGTACGGCAACACCGTGAACGCCGCGGAGGGCCTGAAGAACCAGCTGAAGTCGACCTTCGGCTGGGACGACGCGACCGCCTACGCCCATATCGGCATCTCGGGCATGAACGGCCTGTCCGACCAGCAGGAGACGACCAGCCCGGCGATCTGGACCCAGATCCGCGACTGGGCGAACTCGCATCACATCGCGCGGCTCGCCTTCTGGTCGGTCAACCGCGACCGGCCGTGCCCGGGCGGCGGCGTGGTGAGCAACTGCTCCGGCATCAGCCAGAACAACTGGCAGTTCACCTCGATCACGGCCGGCTTCACCGGCTGACGGTCGCTTGCGGTACGGCGGAGGGCCGCTCGGCGGGGCGGCCCTCCGTCGCGTGCCGTCTCAGCGCCCCACGGCCAGGCGCAGCGTGCGCACCTCGAACGGACGCAGTTGCAGGGGTACGGCGTTCCCGTCGGCCCCGGCCGGGCCGAGCGGGCGTTCCAGCAGGTCGGTGACCTCGGCTCCGGCCAGCGGGAACCCGGTGCGCAGCACCCCGGAGGCCCGGCCGCCCCGGGACTCGTACAGCCGCACCACCACGTCCCCGGAGCCGTCGTCGGCGAGCTTGACCGCCTCCACGGTCACACCCTCGCCCTCGGCGGACACGACCGGCTCGGGCTCGCCCGCCGAATCGGCGATGCGCAGCGGCAGGTTGAGGGCGTAGCCCTCGGCGACCGCGTCCTCGATGGTCGCGCCGGGCAGCAGGGCGTAGGTGAAGCGGTGCCGGCCCTGGTCGGCCTCGGGGTCGGGCACGCGCGGGGCGCGGACCAGGCTGAGGCGGACCGTGGTGGTGGTGCCCCCGTCCTCGCGGACGGTGCGGGTGACGTCGTGGCCGTAGGTGGAGTCGTTGATGACGGCGACGCCGTAACCGGTTTCGGCGATGTGCACCCAGCGGTGGCCGGAGACCTCGAAACGGGCCGCCTCCCAGCTGGTGTTGGTGTGGGTGGGCCGCTGGACGTGGCCGAACTGGATCTCGGCGCAGGAGTGCGGGGCGCGCAGATCGACGGGGAAGCCCGCCTTGAGGATCTTCTCCGTCTCGTGCCAGTCGATGTCCGTCTCGACGTCGATGCGGGCGCTGCCGGCGCGGACGGTGATCGTCTGGGTGATGCGGGAGCCCTTGCCGAAGGAGCGGACCACTCGGATCGCGCCCGCCAGGGGGTCCTCCTCGACCACGGTGACGGAGTCGGGCTCCAGCAGGTCGGTGTAGCGGTTCCGGTAGTGCTTGTCGATGTCCCAGGCGTCCCAGCAGTTGGGCAGGTCCGTGTGGAGGCGGAGCAGGTTGCCCGGGCCGGCGAGGACCTCGCGTCCTGCCCGTAGATCGCGTACGGACGACAGTGTGCCGTCTGTGCCCACCTGCACCCGGACGATCCCGTTGTCCAGTGTGCGCCCCTCGACCGTCACCGGGTGCGGGGGTTCGGCGGGCGTGAGGGGCGCGGAGCCGTTCGCGGGCACCCGCACGTACATCGGTGCGCCCTCGGGGGTGCGGACCACCTCGGTGCGGTCGCGGGGGGCGGTGTTGAACACGCGGGGACCGCCGGTGCCCAGCGCGGCGATCGCCTCGCCGGTGAGCTCCTTCGACTCCCCTGCCACCCGGGCGTATTCGGCCTCGGCCTCGCGGTGCACCCAGGCGATGGAGGAGCCGGGCAGGATGTCGTGGAACTGGTGCAGCAGGACCGTCTTCCACAGGCGGTCCAGCCTCTCGTACGGGTAGGCGTAGCCGGGTGCGTGCAGGGCGGCCGTCGTGGCCCACAGCTCCGCCTCGCGCAGCAGGTGTTCGGAGCGCCGGTTGCCCTGCTTGGTGCGGGCCTGGGTGGTGTAGGTGGCGCGGTGCAGTTCCAGGTACAGCTCGCCCGCCCAGACCGGAGCGTCCGGGTACTCCTCGCGGGCCTTGGCGAAGAAGGCGTCGGGGTGTTCGATCTCGACCTTGGCCGAGCCCTCCAGGTTCTTCAGGCGGCGGGCACGTTCCATGATCTCGCGGGTGGGGCCGCCGCCGCCGTCGCCCCAGCCGAAGGGTGCGAGGGAGCGGGTGGCACCGCCCTTCTCGGCGTAGTTGCGGACCGCCAGGGCCAGCTCGGCGCCGCTGAAGCGGGCGTTGTAGGTGTCGATGGGCGGGAAATGGGTGAAAACGCGGGTGCCGTCGATGCCCTCCCACCAGAAGGTGTGGTGGGGGAAGGTGTTGGTCTGGTTCCAGGAGATCTTCTGGGTGAGGAACCACTCGTTGCCGGCGAGCCTGGCCAGCTGGGGGTAGGCCGCTGTGTAGCCGAAGGAGTCCGGCAGCCAGACGCCCTTGGTCTCGATGCCGAAGTGCTCCATGAAGAACCGTTTGCCGTGGACCAGTTGGCGGGCGAGGGCCTCGCCGCCGGGCAGGTTGCCGTCGGCCTCCACCCACATCCCGCCGACGGGCGCCCACTGGCCCTTCGCCACCGACTTCTTGATCCGCTCCCACACGTGCGGTTGGTTCTCGCGCACCCACTCGTACTGCTGGGCCTGGGAGCAGGCGAAGACGAACTCCTCGTACTCGTCGGCGAGCGCGGTGACGTTGGCGAAGGTCCGGGACGTCTTGCGCTTGGTCTCACGGATGGGCCACAGCCAGGCGGTGTCGATGTGTGCGTGGCCGACGCCGGAGAGGATGTGCGCGCTGGCGTGGGCGGGCTTGGCCAGCGCCGGGCGCAGGGACTCCCGTACGGCGGGGGCCGAGGCGGAGACGTCGTCCAGGTCGAGCAGGTCCATGGCGCGGTCGAGGGCGTGCATGATCTCGTGCCGGCGCGGTTCGTGCTCGCCGAGCTCCAGCATCAGTTCGCGCAGGACCTGCAGGTCGAGGTCGAGGTGCCAGACCTCTTCGTCGAGCACGGCGAGGTCGGCGCGGCGGAAGGTGTACAGCGGGCGGTCGCCCGCCGTCCGTACGTCGCCGAGCGGGGTCGGGGCGGCGAAGCCGTTCGCGAGGACGTCCGGGTTGGAGGCCGCCTCCACCAGGTACTCGACCACCTCGTCGCCCGCCGCCGGGTGGGCGACCGGCACGTACTGGTTGAGTGGGTTGACCGCCTTCAGCGGGGTGCCGTCGGTGCGGTGGACGAGCGCCTCGGCCTGGTTGCCGGGCCAGTCGCCGACGAACCCGAGGTCGATGACCGTCTCCACCCGCCGGCCGGCCCAGTCGGCGGGGACCCGGCCGCGCATCCGGAACCAGGTCGTCCCCCAGGGCGGACCCCAGGGGGTGTTCGTCGTGAACGGCGTGTACGGGGCGGCCGCGGCCTCCTCGAAGGGGACCGGTTCCCCCGGGGCCTGCCAGGCCTCCACCTCCAGGGGGACGTTTGCGGCGTAGATCGCGGGCTTGATGCGCTGGCTGTGGAGGCGTTCGACGCGGTCCTCGATCCTGCGGCGTTCGTCGTGCATGGAGATCTCCAGGAGGGAGCGGCGAGCGAAACTGGGGAAAGCGCTTACCGGCTGTGCTCACTCAAGGTACGCCAGGCCAGGATGGACCTCGAGGTAGCCTTCGACCAGCCTGCGGGCCACGTTGACCGAGTCGACCAGCGGATGCAGCGCGAACGCCTTCACGGCCGCCTGCCGGGAACCCGACTCGGCGGCGGCGAGCACCTCCCGCTCGACGGCCTTGACCGAGCAGACCAGCCCGGTGGCGTGATCGGGCAGCGGGGCGACGGCGACCGGATGGGCGCCGCCCGCGTCGACCCGGCAGGGGACCTCGATCACGGCGTCGCCGTCGAGCAGGGAAAGCGAGTCGCGGTTGCGCACGTTGAGGATCAGCGTGGTCCGCTCGTCGCGGGCGATGGCCCGCATCAGGGCGAGCGCGACCTTCTCGTAGCCGCCGGACAGGTCCTCGGCCTCGCGCTCGCCCGCGCCGGCGCTCTCCCGGTTCTCGGCCATGTAGGTGGCCTCGCGCTCGGCGCGGGTGCGGTCCCACACCCCGAGCGCGGACCGGTCCGCGCGCAGTGCCTCCGTGTAGAACCGGGCCTGCTGGTCGCGCAGGAAGGCACCCCGGGTCCGCTCGGCCCGCTGGTAGGCGTGTACGGCCTCCCGGTTGAAGTAGTAGTAGTGCAGGTACTCGTTGGGGATCGCGCCGAGCGACTGCAGCCAGTCGACGCCGAACAGCCTGCCCTCCTCGAAGGAGCCGAGCAGGACGGGGTCGGCGAGCAGGCGCGGGAGCTCGTCGCGTCCGGCGACGCGCAGGCCGCGCACCCAGCCGAGGTGGTTGAGGCCGACGTAGTCGACGAAGGCCTCCTCGGGGTCGGCGCCGAGGGCGCGCGCGATGCGGCGGCCGAGGCCGACGGGCGAGTCGCAGATGCCGATGACGCGGTCGCCGAGGTGCCGGGACATGGCCTCCGTGACCAGTCCGGCCGGATTGGTGAAGTTGATGACCCAGGCGTCCGGGGCGAGGCGGGCCACGCGCCGGGCGATGTCGACGGCGACGGGCACCGTCCGCAGCCCGTAGGCGATGCCGCCCGCACCGACGGTCTCCTGGCCGAGGACGCCCTCGGCGAGCGCCACCCGCTCGTCGTCCGCCCGGCCCTGGAGGCCGCCGACGCGGATCGCGGAGAAGACGAAGTCGGCGCCGGCGAGCGCCTCGTCGAGGGCGGTGGTGGCGGTGACGCGCGGTGCGTCGGGGATGCCGGCGGCTTGTTCGGCCAGGACACGCGTCACCGCATGCAGCCGGCGCTCGTCCAGGTCGTGCAGGACGACCTCGGTGACCCGCCCCTCGGCGTGGTCGGTCAGCAGCGCACCGTGGACGAGCGGCACCCGGAACCCGCCGCCGCCCAGAATCGTCAGTTTCACGTCAGCACCCTTCCCCGAACTCCCGCCACGACCACCTCGGCCCCGGCCCCGGACCCCGAGAGGCCGGACCGGGTGGTGACCGGTTCCACCGGCATCCCATCATTTCCGGGCGCGCGGACCACTGGGCGGCCACCGAGTCCACCCCGGGCCTTCAGCGCGGCTTCATCCGGGAGTCCCGGGGCCACGGAATCCTGCGTCGCGTGAGCGAGGGAAGACCGGCCGGGCGCGCGGGTGCCGGGCTGTACGACAACGGTGTCACCGCACCCGTCGGCGGCTGGGCGTACGGCGGTGGCCTCGGTGGCGCGCCGTACGCCGGTCCGTTCGTCGCGGCAGCGGCAGACAGGGCGCACGAGGCCGACGCGGCGGACTTGACGGTCTTCCGTGACCGCAGCGACCGCGTCCCCAGGCCGGACGACCCGCAGCACCGCCGGGAGATCACGGCGCCGGTCCGGATCCGGTGCTATCGGCACGAGGGGATCGTCGTCGCCAACCACCGGCGTTTCCCGGGTCTCGCCGGGCTGGTGGCGACCTGGGAGCTGGCGTCGGCCGACGGCCGTACCCTGACCGCTCCGGCCGACCTGCCCGATCTGCGGCCGGGCGAGACCGCGGCCGTACCGCTGCCCTTCACACTGCCGGAGGACGGCGGTGGGGTGTGGCTGACGCTGCGGGTGGTGACGGCCGAGGACGAGCCGTCGGCGCCGCGCGGTACCGCGGTGTGCGCGCCGCGGATCCGCCTGCGGGCGGCGGCGCCGGTGCTCACCCCGGGCCGGACGCCCGCCGACGGCGGTCCGCGGCTCGACGCCCTCGTACGGAAGATCGCGCAGGCGCACCACGAGCCCTTCCTTCCGTAGATCCCTGGCCCTCTGGCCCCCTGGCCCCTGGCCCCTGGCCCCCGCACGACTTCCCCTCAAAGCCCTCCCACTCTCACGGAGCACACGTGTGTACGTCGCATGACCACAGCCAGGGCGAGGCCGTGCAGGCCGGTGCCGGACGACGCAGTTTCCTCAGGGCCACCGCGCTGCTCGGCGCCGCGGCCACGGCCGGGGTCGCCGTACCGGCCGCTGCCGTACCGGCCGCTGCCGAGGCGGCCGAGCGGGGCGGCCGGCGGCCGGACACGGACAGCCGCCGGTTCACGCTCGCGGTGATGCCCGACACGCAGTACCTGTTCGACGGCCCGAGCATCTACCCGGCGCCGCTCGAGGCCTCGTTGCGCTATCTCCTCGAGCACGGCAAGGACGACAACATCGTCTTCCTGACCCACCTCGGCGACCTCACCCAGAACGGCGCCGAGGACGAATTCGCCGCGATCGGCGAGGCCTTCGGGATCCTGGACCGCCGGGACGTCGGCTACAGCGTGCTGGCCGGCAACCACGACATCAGGTCGTCCACGGACGACCAGCGCGGCGCGACGCCGTACCTGGACACCTTCGGGCCTCGGCGCTTCAGGGACAAGCCGACGTTCGGGGGCGCTTCTTCGGACGGCTACAACATCTACCACCTGTTCAGGGCCGGCGGCCGTGAGTGGATGGTGCTCGCGCTGGATTGGCGGCTGTCGGCGAAGGGGTACGCCTGGGCCAAGGACGTGCTCGCCCGGCACCCGAGGACGCCGGTCGTGCTCACCACGCACGAACTGGTCGCCGGGGACGATCAGTTGTCGTCCTACGGGCAGCAGCTGTGGGACCAGCTGATCGAGGACCACGACCAGATCTTCCTGACCCTGAACGGCCACTACTGGCCCGCGGGCCGAGCGACCCGCAAGAACGCGGCAGGCAACGAGGTGCACCTGCACCTCACGAACTACCAGAACCGCTACTTCGGCGGGGCGGCGATGATCCGCCTCTACCACTTCGACCTGGACCGGAACGTCATCGACGTGGAGACGGTCTCGCCGTGGATCCTCGGCCGGGCCAAGAAGGGCCTCAACGAGCTGGAGCGGCAGGAGATCGAGCTCAGCGGCGACGCGGACCGTTTCTCCGTAGAGATCGACTTCGCCGCCCGTTTCTCCGGCTTCGACCCGGTGCCGGCCCGCCCGGCGCGGCCGGCGTCGAAGATGCTGATACCGGGCACGGTCGCCTACTGGCGTTTCGAGTCGCCCGTCTCCGGCACCGTCCGCGACCTCTCCGGCCGGGGCAACGACCTCACCGTGGTCTCGGTGGGCGGCGGGTCGCTCGGCTGGTCGGCGGACCACCACCCCGACCAACCGGGCCACGGCAGCCTGGAGTTCCAGGGCTACAAGTCGCCGTTGAAGGGCGCGTATCTGCGGACGGTCGACGGCGCCCCGCTCAACTCGGCCACCTTCGAGCACGGTTACACCATCGAGGCGTTCTATTGGCTGCCCGCCGACTGGGACGCCTCGCACAACGCCTGGTCCGGCCTGGTGAGCCGCACCGGCCGCAACGGCTCCGTGGGCACGGTCACGGACGACCCGGACGAGCCGCTGGCCACGCTGTCCGTCTCCGACGGCCCTGGTCCGCAGTGGGCGGTCCACCCCCTCAACCAGCGGCAGCTCGCCACCAACTGGGGCGACGAGACCGCCCGCGAGACCTGGTGGCACCTGGCCGTGGTCAACGACGGACAGCACACGACCATGTACGTGCAGGGCTGCCCCGTGGCGCGCAACCCGCACGCCCCCGCGATCGGCATCGCCTCGTCCGGGCACCCCTGGCTGCTCGGCGGCTACGAGTACGCGGACAAGATCGACCAGATCCTGCACGGACGCCTCGGCGACGTCCGGATCGTCTCCCGGCCGCTGCCCGTCACCTCCTTCATGACCCACTGACCCGCCAGAGGATCCGTGACCGGCATGACCGGGCAGCGGCTGCCCTCCTGGGCCGACGGCGTCGGTTACGATCCGGGCCACGACGTACGGCGACCGGGTGAGGTGCTGCAGTGAGCGAGCGGTCCGCGGCCGACCGGCTGCTGGCCGTGCTCGCCGCGTTCGACCACGAGCACCCCGCCCTGTCCCTGACGGACATCAGCCGCCGGGCCGGGCTCAGTCTGACCACCGCGCACCGGCTGGCGGCTGCCCTGACCGCGTGGGGCGCGCTGGAGCGCGACGCCTCCGGGATGTACCACGTGGGGCTGCGGCTGTGGGAGGTGGCCGCGCTCGCGCCGCGCGGCCTGGGCCTCAGGCAACTGGCACTGCCGTACTTGGAGGACCTGTACGAGGCGACGCACGAGAACGTGCAGTTGGCCGTGCGGGACGGCACGGAGGTCGTCTACATCGAGTGGCTGTCGGGCCGTTCGGCGGTGGGCGTGCACATCCGGGTCGGCGCGCGCTGGCCGTTGCACGCCACCGGCGTCGGGCTCGCCCTCCTCGCCCACGCCGGCCCGGACCTGCAGGAGGAGTACTGCTCCGGGCCGCTGGCCGCCTTCACGCCGTACACGATCAGCGAGCCCGTGCGGCTGCGTCGTGCGCTCGCCGAAGTGCGCCGGTCCGGTGTGGCGGTGAGTGAGCGTCAGGTGACCGATGACGCGCTGTCGGTGGCGGCGGCGGTGCGCGGGCCGGGCGGGGAGGTGGTGGCGGCCGTGTCGGTGGTGGTGCCGCGGGCGGGTGCCCAGGTGCCGGCGCTGGCTCCGGCGGTACGGCTGGCGGCCCGGGGAATCTCACGGGCGCTGGGCTGGCGGCCGGAGCGACGCTCAGGATGACGCGGTCGGGCCGGATCCCGTAGGCATGCGGCGGGCAGTTCACACCCGTCCGCCGAAGAAGACCTGCACCTCCCGGACGAGCCCGTTCCGCACCGTGATCGCCTCCACGTTGCGGTAACGCTCGCCGCCGGTCAGCTCGTACTCGTACTGGACGAACACCACCTCGTCGTCGGCCGCCACGAGGTACAGGATCCGCTGCTCGGCGAACCGGTCCGCGGTGGGAAAGCAGCGCTCGAAGAACGCCGCCTTGTCGATGTGGTCGTCCTGGGGGCTGGTGAAGGTGAAGTCGTCGGCGTAGAGGGGGAGAGCCGCCTCGCGGTCCTGGGACCGGTAGTGCCGGAAGGCCGCCTCGACGACGTTCGCCGGAGATCCGTTCATGCGTTGTCCTCGGTCGGAGGGGGCGGAGGAGCGGTGTCCTCTCGTGAATCTCTGGAAGCACCCTCGGGATTCAAAGGAGCATCCCGGACAAGCCTCGCAGGATGACCGGGCACCGTCGGGAGAACTCGGGAAGGCGTGTCGCGTCGGCACCAGAACACCAGCCACGGCTAGGTCTGGCTGCACGACGCCAAGGGGGCGGACGACAGCTCGGTGGACGGCTACACGTTCTACGAGAGCTCGATGCTCGGCGATGTGGTGATCGTGACGAACTCCGGCGAGAGGACCGTCGACCCGGCCAACGGACTCAAGGATGGAATCTGTCCTGGGCCGACCGGAAGGCGGGCAGCGCGGTCTGAGCCGGTACGGGCGACTTCACCCCCTGAACTCCCTTGCGGATCAACGACTTTCTTTGTTTCACGTCTTGACGGCCGGAGGGGCGGGGAGCACATTGGCGGCACCTTGAGAGCGCTCTCAGTCTGAGTGTGGGAGCGCTCTCACATCGCCCCGCACACTCCCCGTACCCACCGAGAGGCCCCCCATGAGCGATCCCTCCGGCATACCCAGACCCCGCCCCCTGCGGCGTGCGCTCGTCGCCGCCTTCGCCACGCTCGGCCTGGCGGTGGCGGTCGCCACGGCCGCCACCGCCCCCGCCGGTGCCACCGCCCCCAGCCCGCCCTCGGGCTGGACCCAGGTCTTCCTGGACGACTTCAACGGCGCTGCGGGCTCCGGCGTCGACACCTCCAACTGGCAGTACGACACCGGGACTTCTTATCCGGGCGGAGCCGCCAACTGGGGCACCGGCGAGGTCGAGTCGATGACCTCCAGCACGAACAACGTCGCACTCGACGGCAACGGCGACCTGCTCATCACCCCGCGCCGCGACGCCTCCGGCAACTGGACCTCCGGCCGGATCGAGACCACCCGGACCGACTTCCAGCCCCCGGCCGGCGGCAAGCTGCGCGTGGAGGCCCGGATCCAGATGCCCAACGTGACCGGGAACGCGGCCGCCGGCTACTGGCCCGCCTTCTGGATGCTGGGCGCGCCGTTCCGCGGCAACTACCAGAACTGGCCGAGCGTCGGCGAGCTGGACATCATGGAGAACGTCCAGGGCCTGAACAAGACCTGGGCCACCATGCACTGCGGCACCAACCCGGGCGGCCCCTGCAACGAGACCTCGGGCCTCGGCAACTCCACGGCATGCCCCAACACCACCTGCCAGTCGGGCTTCCACACCTACACCATGGAGTGGGACCGCTCGGTGAGCCCCGAGGCGATCCGTTTCTACGTCGACGGGGTCAACTACCAGACGGTCACGGCGAACCAGATGGACGCGACCACCTGGGCCAACGCCACGAACCACGGCTTCTTCGTCATCCTGAACGTGGCGATGGGCGGCGGCTTCCCCGGTGCCTTCGGCGGCGGTCCCACCGGTGCCACGGAGCCCGACCACCCGATGGCCGTCGACTACGTGCAGGTCCTGCAGTCCTCCGGCAGCGGCGGCGGCACCACTCCCCCGCCGCCCGGCAACCGCGATGCCTACAGCGCCGTCCAGGCCGAGTCCTACGACGGCCAGTCCGGCATCAGTGCCGAGACCACGAGCGACACGGGCGGCGGCCAGGACATCGGCTGGATCGCGAACGGCGACTGGGCGCTGTACAAGGGCGTGAACTTCGGCTCGACACCGGCCACGCAGTTCTACGCGCGCGTGGCGAGCGGCGCGGCCGACGGCGTCAGCGGACTGGTCGAGGTGCGCCTGGACAGCCGTGGCAACGCGCCCGTCGGCAGCTTCGCGGTCGGCAACACCGGGGGCTGGCAGTCCTGGAGGACGGTCCCGGCCAACATCGGCTCGGTCACTGGAACACACGACGTGTATCTGACCTTCAGCAGCGGCCAGCCGTCCGACTACGTGAACGTCAACTGGTTCGACTTCGGCCACTGACCACCCGGCGCCGGGGGTGGCCTTCGCCTGCGGGTCGCCCCCTGGCGTCGCGCCATTACCGCCACAACGCAGGTCGCCCGTCATGGACTTCAGGCCCGCGCGGAGGCCGGGATCTGCCGACGGGTGGACCGGGATGCCTGCCCCCGCCCGTCCCTGCACCTCGGCTTCGGTTCGTCGCCGGGCGCGGGACGGGTGATCGGCAGTGCGGACCAGGCGGCGGAGGCGGCCCGTCGTCCGACCGGCCGGCTCGGTTTCGACGCCTCCTTCGACGGCCACGACGGGCCATTCGTCGGCCGGTTGAGCGGGGCCGCACCCGACGGGATCGACGTCTGCTTCGACAACGTGGGCGCCGAGCACCTGCGGGCCGCCGTCGAGGTGGTGAACGTCCACGGGCCTGTCGCGGTCTGCGGCGCCCTGCACCGGCAGTCCACGGGCCGGCCCGATCCGGGGCCGGGCGATCTGCTGACCGTCCTCGGCAGGCGACCGACCATCCGCGGCTGCAGGGGCCACCGCCACCTCGATGTGACCGCCGTATGCCGTCGCCCGCCGCGCGCTGAACCCTTCAGCGCAGTTCAGCGCGGAACGCGACCGGTGTCTGCCCGGTGTGCAGGTGGAAGAACTTGGTGAAGTTCGCCGCGTCGGGGAAGCCGACGGCCGCTCCGACACGGCCGATCGGCAGGTCGGTGTGGGCGAGGAGGCGCTTGGCCTCCAGGACGACGCGTTTGTCGATGAATCCCTTGGGGGTCTCGCCGGTGGCGGCGCGGACGGCGCGGACGAGGGTGCGGCGGGAGTATCCGAGCGCGTCGGCGTAGGCGCTGACGCTGTGGTTGGTGGCGAAGCCCTGCTCGACGGCTTCCCGGAAGCGGGTGAAGGTGCTGTCCGTCTGCTGCCGGTCGGCCTCCGCGGAACTGGCCGCGAGGTGGGCGAGGCGCAGCAGGAACGCGGTCAGGGTGTGGCGGAGGACGGCGGTGTGCAGGCTCAGCGGGAGCGTGGCGGTGTCCTCGTACTCGCGGCGCAGCTGGTCGAGGGACGCCTGGAGGGCGGCGAGCCGGTCCGGGTCGGGGTGCAGCAGGGGCGGGAGGTCGTAGCGGTACAGGCCGGTGGCCTCGACGGTGGCGCGCGGCAGGAAGCCGGGCTGCATGGTCAGGACGGTTCCGCGGTACACGGCCTCGCGGGAGAAGCGGTGGACCTGTCCGGGGCGGATCCACAGCAGGTCGCCGGCGCCGGCCTCGTACTCGGCGAAGTCGGCCATGTGCCGTACGGGGCCGTCGGTGAACAGCATGACGACGTGGAAGTCGATGCGGTGGACGCGGTGCAGGGGGGCGTCGGCGTGCCAGGTGCGGTCGGTGCCCATCGGGCCGATCTGCATGCCGACGCCGCCGACGGCCAGTTCGGTCGGGAAGGGGAAGGTCTTGATGCCCTCGCCGCCTGTGCCTGACCCCTCACCTTGGGGCGTTCTGTCAGCCATGTCCTTTTCGTGCCGTCCCTGTCGCGCGATCACTGTCCCAGATTCACCACAGGCTGACACACCCCGACCTTTCCTCGAAAAAGTCAGACTTTTAAGTTTGAACGCATCAGGCCAGCGCTCCCGCACTGAACGAGGACTTCTTGAAGATGACCACGCAGACTTCCGACGGCTTCGAGTGGACGGACCTCGACCGGCGTGCTGTGGACACCGCCCGTCTTCTGGCGGCCGATGCGGTGCAGAAGGTGGGGAACGGGCACCCGGGCACGGCGATGAGCCTGGCACCTGCCGCGTACACGATCTTTCAGAAGGTGATGCGTCACGATCCCGCCGACCCCGAGTGGACCGGCCGGGACCGTTTCGTGCTCTCCCCCGGTCACACCTCGCTGACCCTGTACACGCAGCTGTTCCTCTCCGGGTACGAGCTGGAGCTGGACGACCTGAAGGCGTTCCGGACGCAGGGCTCCAAGACGCCGGGTCACCCCGAGTACGGGCACACCGCCGGCGTCGAGACCACCACCGGCCCGCTCGGCCAGGGCGTCGCCAACGCCGTCGGCATGGCGATGGCGGCCCGCTACGAGCGCGGCCTGTTCGACCCGGAGGCCCCCACGGGCACCTCCCCCTTCGACCACACCGTCTGGGCGATCGTCTCCGACGGCGACCTGGAGGAGGGTGTCTCCGCCGAGGCCTCCTCCCTGGCCGGCCACCAGAAGCTCGGCAACCTGGTCTTCGTCTACGACGACAACCACATCTCCATCGAGGGCGACACCGCGACCGCCTTCTCCGAGGACGTGCTGAAGCGGTACGAGGCCTACGGCTGGCACACCCGGCGCATCGAGCCCACCGCCGACGGCGACATCGACGTCCCCGCCCTGCACGCGGCGCTGAAGGCCGCGCAGGCCGAGACCGAGCGGCCCTCGATCATCGCGATGCGCACGATCATCGCTTGGCCCGCCCCGAACGCGCAGAACACCGAGGCCTCCCACGGCTCCGCGCTCGGCGAGGAGGAGATCGCCGCCATTAAGCGCGTCCTCGGCTTCGACCCGGAGCAGACCTTCCAGGTGGAGGACACGGTCATCGAGCACACCCGGCGGGCCCTGGACCGGGGCGCCGAGGCGCACGCCGCCTGGGACAAGCGGATCGCCGAGTGGCGCGCCGCGCAGCCGGAGCGCGCCGAGCTGTTCGACCGCGTCAGCAAGGGCGAGCTGCCCGAGGGCTGGCAGGACGCGCTGCCGGTGTTCGAGGAGGGCAAGTCGGTCGCGACCCGCGCCGCCTCCGGCAAGGTGCTGCAGGCGCTCGGCCCCGTCCTCCCCGAGCTGTGGGGCGGCTCCGCCGACCTCGCCGGGTCCAACAACACCACCATCGACAGGACCAGCTCCTTCCTGCCCGAGGGCAACCCGCTGCCCGAGGCAGACCCGTACGGCCGTACCGTGCACTTCGGCATCCGCGAGTTCTCCATGGCCGCGGAGATGAACGGCATCGCCCTGCACGGCAACACCCGGATCTACGGCGGCACCTTCCTGGTGTTCTCCGACTACATGCGCAACGCCGTCCGTATGGCGGCGCTGATGCAGCTGCCGGTGACGTACGTGTGGACGCACGACTCCATCGGCCTCGGCGAGGACGGCCCCACCCACCAGCCGGTCGAGCACCTGGCCTCGCTGCGCGCCATCCCGGGCCTGAACGTCGTCCGCCCGGCCGACGCCAACGAGACCGCCGCGGCCTGGGCCGAGATCCTGAAGAGGCACGCCGTGAACCCCGCCCCGCACGGGCTCGCGCTCACCCGCCAGGGCGTGCCGGTGTACGCGCCGAACGAGGACGCGGCCAAGGGCGGCTATGTGCTGCGCGAGTCCTCGACCCAGGTCCCGGAGGTGATCATCATCGCGACGGGCTCCGAGGTGCAGCCGGCCGTGGCCGCACGCGAGCAGCTGGAGGCCGAGGGGATCGGCACGCGCGTGGTGTCGATGCCGTCCGTGGAGTGGTTCGAGGAGCAGCCCCGTGAGTACCGCGAGCGGGTGCTGCCGCCGGCCGTGAAGGCGCGGGTGGCCGTCGAGGCCGGGATCGCCCTGACCTGGTACCGCTACGTGGGCGACGCCGGCCGGATCGTCTCCCTCGAGCACTTCGGCGCCTCCGCGGACGCCGGGACCCTGTTCACCGAGTTCGGCTTCACCCCCGAGAACGTCGCCGAGGCGGCCCGCGAGTCACTCGCCGTCACGCGCGCCTGACACCGACGCCCGATACCGACCCGAAAGAAGAATGATCACTGTGACCGAAGCAATCGCGACCCCGGGAGCCCTCAAGCGCCTCGCCGACGAGGGCGTGTCGATCTGGCTCGACGACCTGTCGCGGAAGCGGATCACCTCGGGCAGCCTCGCCGAGCTTGTGGCGAGCGGGAGCGCCGTCGGTGTCACCACGAACCCGTCGATCTTCCAGGCCGCCATCGGCTCCGGCGAGGGCTACGAGGAGCAGCTCACCGACCTCGCCGTGCGCGGTGTGACGGTGGACGAGGCGGTGCGGATGATGACGACCGCCGACGTGCGCGACGCCGCCGACATCCTGCGTGAGGTGTACGACGCCTCCGGTGGCCGGGACGGCCGGGTCTCCATCGAGGTCGACCCGCGCCTGGCGCACGACACGGCAGCGACCGTCGCCGAGGCCAAGCAGCTCTTCTGGCTGGTCGACCGCCCCAACGTGATGATCAAGATCCCGGCGACCAGGGCGGGCCTGCCGGCCATCACCGAGGTCATCGGCCTCGGCATCAGCGTCAACGTGACCTTGATCTTCTCCCTGGAACGCTACCGCGAGGTCATGGCCGCCTACCTGGCCGGCCTGGAGAAGGCCAAGGAGCGCGGCATCGACCTCGCCACGATCCACTCGGTGGCGTCCTTCTTCGTCTCCCGCGTGGACTCCGAGATCGACAAGCGGCTGACGGCCCTCGGCACCGGCGAGGCCCTCGCCCTCAAGGGCCGCGCGGCCCTCGCCAACGCCCGGCTCGCCTACGAGGCGTACGAGGAGGTCTTCGCCTCCGACCGCTGGGTCGCGCCGGCCGGTGCCAGGGCGAACAAGCAGCGCCCGCTGTGGGCCTCCACGGGTGTGAAGGACCCCGCCTACAAGGACACCCTGTACGTGGACGAGCTGGTCGCGCCGGGCACCGTCAACACGATGCCCGAGGCCACCCTGAACGCCGTCGCCGACCACGGCGAGATCACCGGTGACACGGTGACCGGCGGCTACGCGCAGGCCCGCGCCGACCTGGCCGCCGTGGAGCGGCTCGGCATCTCCTACGACGAGGTCGTCCAGCAGTTGGAGGACGAGGGCGTCGCCAAGTTCGACGCGGCCTGGCAGGAGCTGCTGGACGCCGTGGCCACGTCCCTGAAGAGCAAGGGAGTTGACGCCCGATGACCGACAACGCCCCCGCCGCCGAGGCGCCCGCACCCGAGGCGCCCGCACCCGAGGCGGTTCAGGTCCCGGTGGCCCCGGCCGCCGACTGGGAGAACCCGCTGCGGGACACCCGCGACCGCCGGCTCCCCCGCATCGCCGGCCCTTCCGGCCTGGTCATCTTCGGTGTGACCGGTGACCTGTCCCGCAAGAAGCTGATGCCGGCCGTGTACGACCTCGCCAACCGGGGCCTGCTGCCGCCGGGCTTCTCCCTCGTCGGGTTCGCCCGCCGGGAGTGGGAGGACCAGGACTTCGCGCAGCTCGTGCACGACGCCGTGAAGGAGCACGCCCGCACCCCGTTCCGCGAGGAGGTGTGGCAGCAGCTCGCCGAGGGCATGCGGTTCATCCCCGGCGACTTCGACGACGACACCGCCTTCAAGCAGCTGAAGGACGCCGTGGAGGAGCTGGACGCCTCCCGCGGCACCGGCGGCAACTTCGCGTTCTACCTCTCGGTGCCGCCGAAGTTCTTCCCGAAGGTCGTGCAGCAGCTGAAGAAGCACGGCCTGGCGAGCCCGCCGAAGGGTTCCTGGCGGCGCGCGGTCATCGAGAAGCCGTTCGGCCACGACCTGGCCAGTGCCCGCGAGCTGAACGCGCTCGTGCACGACGTGTTCGAGCCGGACCAGGTGTTCCGCATCGACCACTACCTCGGCAAGGAGACCGTCCAGAACATCCTGGCGCTGCGCTTCGCCAACCAGATGTACGAGCCGATCTGGAACCGCAGTTACGTCGACCACATCCAGATCACGATGGCGGAGGACATCGGCATCGGCGGCCGGGCCGGCTACTACGACGGCATCGGCGCCGCCCGTGACGTCATCCAGAACCACCTGCTGCAGCTGATGGCGCTGACCGCCATGGAGGAGCCGATCGCGTTCGACGCCGAGGCGCTGCTCACCGAGAAGCTGAAGGTGCTGAAGTCGGTGCACCTGCCGCAGGACCTCGGCAGGCACACCGTACGCGGCCAGTACGCGGCCGCCTGGCAGGGCGGCGAGAAGGTCGTCGGCTACCTCGAGGAGGAGGGCATCGACGCCAAGTCGAAGACCGACGCCTTCGCCGCGATCAAGCTGGGCATCGACAACCGCCGCTGGGCGGGCGTCCCCTTCTACCTGCGCACCGGCAAGCGGCTCGGCCGCCGGGTCACCGAGATCGCGGTGGTGTTCAAACGGGCCCCGCACTCCCCCTTCGACTCCACCGCCACCGAGGAACTCGGGCAGAACGCGATCGTCATCCGCGTCCAGCCGGACGAGGGCATGACCGTGCGGTTCGGCTCCAAGGTGCCGGGCACCTCGATGGAGATCCGGGACGTGTCCATGGACTTCGCCTACGGCGAGTCGTTCACCGAGTCCAGCCCGGAGGCGTACGAGCGGCTCATCCTGGACGTGCTGCTCGGCGACGCGAATTTGTTCCCCCGTCACCAGGAAGTGGAAGAGTCCTGGAAGATCCTCGACCCGATCGAGGAGTACTGGGCGGCGCACGGCCGGCCGGCGCAGTACGCGTCGGGCAGCTGGGGACCGAGGGAAGCGGACGAGATGCTCGCACGAGACGGACGGAGCTGGCGCAGGCCATGAAGATCGACCTGACCGACACCACGGCAAGCAAGATCAACAAGGCGCTGGTGCAGGGCCGCCGCGCCATCGGCACCCCGGCCGTGGGCATGGTCCTGACGATGGTCATCGTCACGGACGAGGAGAACGCCTACGACTCGATCAAGGCCGCCGAGGACGCCTCGCACGAGCACCCCATGCGGACCCTGGTCGTCATCAAGCGGCACGTCCGCACCCTGCGCGACCGCACCCACTCCCGGCTCGACGCCGAGGTCCGGGTCGGCTCCGAGGCAGGCACCGGCGAGACGGTCGTGCTGCGCACCTACGGCGAGGTGTCCGACCACGCCGACTCGGTCGTGCTGCCGCTGCTGCTGCCGGACGCGCCCGTCGTCGTGTGGTGGCCGGTGGACGCGCCCGACGCCCCGGCCGAGGACCCGCTCGGCGCGCTCGCGCAGCGCCGGATCACCGACCTCTACGCGTTCGAGCGGCCGATGGAGGTCCTGGAGACCCGCGCCCGCAACTACGCCCCCGGCGACACCGACCTCGCCTGGACCCGGCTCACCCTGTGGCGGTCCATGCTGGCCGCCGCCCTGGACCAGGCCCGGGTGCGGATCACCTCGGCGGCCGTCGAGGCGGAGGCGGACAACCCCAGCGCCGAGCTGCTGGCCCGCTGGCTGGAGGCCCGCCTGAAGGTGTCCGTGGACCGCGTGGTCACCGCCGGACCGGTCGTCACCGCCGTACGGCTGGGCACCCAGAACGGCGAGATCCGCATCGACCGCCCCGAGGGCCCCCTCGCCACGCTGTCCCTGCCCGGCCAGCCGCCGCGCACCCTGGCCCTGAAGGTCCGCCCCACCTCCGAACTCATCGCCGAGGAGCTGCGCCGCCTCGACGCCGACGAGATGTACGCCGTCGCCCTGAAGGGCGAGGCCGCCAAGGAGAACGCCTGAGATGGCAGAGTCCGAGTTTCCGAAGCTCACCAACCGGCCCGAGTGGACGGCACTCGCCGACCACCGCGCCGAGGGGCAGCCGCACCTGCGCGAGCTCTTCGCGGCGGACCCCGGCCGCGCGGAGCGGTATGTCGTACGGGTCGGCGACCTGTACATCGACTACAGCAAGCACCTGATCACCGACGAGACCCTGGCCCTGCTGCAGGAACTCGCCACCGCCACCGGCGTGTTCGGGCTCCGGGACGCCATGTTCCGCGGCGAGAGGATCAACGTCACCGAGCAGCGGGCCGTCCTGCACACCGCGCTGCGCGCCCCGCGGGAGGCGGTGATCGAAGTCGACGGCGAGAACGTCGTCCCGAAGGTGCACGCCGTCCTGGACAAGATGGCCGGCTTCGCCGGCAAGGTCCGCTCCGGCGAGTGGACCGGCCACACCGGCAGGCGCATCAGGAACGTCGTCAACATCGGCATCGGCGGCTCCGACCTCGGCCCGGCGATGGCCTACGAGGTGCTGCGCCCGTTCACCGCACGGGAGTTGACGTTCCGGTTCGTGTCGAACGTCGACGGCGCCGACCTGCACGAGGCCATCCGCGACCTGGACCCGGCGGAGACCCTGTTCATCGTCGCGTCCAAGACGTTCACCACGATCGAGACGATCACCAACGCGACCTCGGCGCGCTCCTGGCTGCTGAAGGCCTTCGAAAGCGACGAGAAAGCCGTGGCCCGGCACTTCGTGGCGCTGTCCACGAACGCCGAGAAGGTGACCGAGTTCGGCATCGACCCGGAGAACATGTTCGAGTTCTGGGACTGGGTCGGCGGCCGTTACTCGTACGACTCCGCGATCGGCCTGTCCCTGATGATCGCCATCGGACCCGACCGGTTCCGGGAGATGCTCGACGGCTTCCGGCTGGTCGACGACCACTTCCGCGCCGCGCCCGCAGAGGCCAACGCACCCTTGCTGCTGGGCCTGCTGGGCATCTGGTACGGCAACTTCCACGACGCCCAGTCGCACGCGGTGCTGCCGTACAGCCACTACCTGTCGAAGTTCACCGCCTACCTCCAGCAGCTGGACATGGAGTCCAACGGCAAGTCGGTGCAGCGCGACGGGCGGCCGGTGGAGTGGCAGACCGGGCCGGTGGTGTGGGGAACGCCGGGCACCAACGGGCAGCACGCCTACTACCAGCTGATCCACCAGGGCACCAGGCTCATCCCTGCGGACTTCATCGGCTTCGCCCGGCCCGTCGGGGAGCTGAGCGGTGAACTCAAGGCGCAGCACGACCTGTTGATGGCCAACTTCTTCGCCCAGACCCAGGCGCTGGCCTTCGGCAAGAGTGCCGAGGTGGTCCGCGCGGAAGGCGTGCCTCAGGAGCAGGTCACGCACCGCACCTTCCGCGGCGACCACCCCACCACCACGATCCTCGCCGGCGAGCTGACCCCGTCCGTGCTCGGCCAGCTGATCGCCCTCTACGAGCACAAGGTGTTCGTGCAGGGCGCGGTGTGGCACATCGACTCCTTCGACCAGTGGGGCGTCGAGCTGGGCAAGGTCCTCGCCAAGCGGGTCGAACCCGCCCTCACCGAGGGTGCGGACGTGCCCGGTCTCGACCCGTCCACCACGGCCCTCGTCGCCGCCTACCGCACTCTCAAGAACGCTCAGGAAGTGAACTGACATGCAGCTCGGTCTCATCGGTCTCGGCAAGATGGGCGGCAACATGCGCGAGCGGATCCGCCGCGCCGGCCACACCGTCATCGGCTACGACCGCAACCCCGAGGTCTCCGACGTCAAGTCCCTCGCCGAACTGGTCGAGAAGCTGGACGCGCCCCGCCATGTGTGGGTGATGGTCCCGGCCGGCACCGCCACGCAGACCGTCGTCGACGAGCTCGGCGACCTGCTCGAGCCCGGCGACACGGTCATCGACGGCGGCAACTCCCGCTGGACGGACGACGAGAAGCACGCCGCCGCCCTCGGCATCAAGGGCATCGGCTTCGTCGACGCAGGTGTCTCCGGCGGTGTCTGGGGCCTGGAGAACGGCTACGCGCTCATGGTCGGCGGCGACGAGCAGCACGTGGAGCCGCTCAAGCCGATCTTCGAGGCGCTCAAGCCTGAGGGCCCGTACGGCTATGTCCACGCGGGCCGGGTCGGCGCCGGGCACTTCTCCAAGATGGTCCACAACGGCATCGAGTACGCCATGATGCAGGCCTACGCCGAGGGCTGGGAGCTGCTGGAGAAGGTGCACTCGGTGGAGAACGTCCGCGAGGTGTTCCGCTCCTGGCAGGAGGGCACCGTCATCCGCTCCTGGCTGCTCGACCTCGCGGTCAACGCCCTGGACGAGGACGAGCACCTGCAGAAGCTGCGCGGCTACGCGGAGGACTCCGGTGAAGGCCGCTGGACCGTCGAGGCGGCCATCGACAACGCCGTACCGCTGCCCGCGATCACCGCCTCCCTGTTCGCCCGGTTCGCCTCCCGGCAGGACGACTCGCCGCAGATGAAGATGATCGCCGCGCTGCGCAACCAGTTCGGCGGCCACGCGGTCGAGAAGAAGGACTGACCCGCCGTGGGGGACCTCCTGCTGGTCCGCCACGGTGAGACGGAGTGGAGCCGGTCGGGACAGCACACCAGCTGGACCGACCTGCCCCTGACCGAGGACGGCGAGCAACAGGCCAAGTCCCTCGCCCCGCTCCTCACCGGCCGGACCTACGCCCTCGCGCTCGCCAGCCCGCTGGGCCGCGCGCTGCGCACCGCCGAACTGGCGGGCCTCGTCGGGGTCGTGCCCGACCCCCACCTGCACGAGTGGGACTACGGCGGCTACGAGGGTGTCACCACGGTCGACATCCACCGGACGCGCCCCGGCTGGGACCTGTGGACCGACGGCGTGCCGCCGGGCCCCGAGGGGCATCCCGGCGAGTCACCGGAGGAGATCGGGGCCCGCGCCGACCGGGTGGTGGCCCGGCTTTCCCCGGCCCTGGCCGAGGGGGACGTGATCGTCGTCGCCCACGCCCACTTCCTGCGCGTGCTCACCGCGCGCCGGCTGGGCCTGCCGCCCGCCGAGGGCCGGCTGTTCCAGCTGGCCACGGGCACGGTCAGCCGGCTGTCGACCGAGCACGGGCGGCCCGTGATCGCCGAGTGGAACAGACGGCCGTAACGACTCCCGATCCGCAAGTCCCTTTGCTGCGCGGCCCGGTTCACCCCTGGTGGGCCGGGCCGCAGTGGTACAGCAGCCCGGACCGGTCACCGGGATCGTAGGCGGCCGCCGGGACCAGCGCGCAGTGCGCGACGGTCCAGCGCAGCACAGCGCCGACGGGGCTGCCGGCCGTGAGGGCACTGGGGCGCAGGTCGGCGCGTGGGACGAGGACGTAGTGCAGCCGTCCGGTGTCCACCAGCCGGCGGAAGGCGTCCGGCGCCGGGTAGGGGACGCGGCCGGTGAAGCCGCCCATCGGCAGCACGGACGCGTCGGCGGCGATGACGTACGGCGCGGCGCTCTCCCAGCCGGGTACGGCGGCCAGGTAGCGGGCGCCGTCGCGGTGCGCGGTCAGGTAGGCGAGCAACCGCCGGCGTTGGGGGCCGAGGGTGGTGGACGCGGTGCCGGCGCCGGTGCTGGTGGGGCCGACCCGGCCGAAGGAGCCGGGCTGGTTGTAGCGCAGGGACAGTGCGGACGCCGTCCAGACGGCGGGGACCAGCAGGACGGCGGTGAGAGCGGTGGCGAGCGCGGCCCGCGGCGGGATGCGGCGGGCGGCCGCGCCGGTGCGGTGACGCAGGCCCGCGAGCAGCAGCGCGAGCAGGCCGAGGGCGGCCGCGCAGGGCGCCGACCAGGGCTGGAAGCGCGGGTACCACAGCGTCAGCGCCGCGGCCCAGACGAGGTTGACGGCGATGACGGCGGCGAGCAGACGGGAGCGGCGGGCGCGGACGACGCCGGCCGCGGCGAGCGCGGCCACGGCCACCGCGACGACGCCCATGTAGTAGGTGTGGCCGGTGACGCTGCCGAAGCTGAAGGCGGCGAAGAAGGTCGCGAACCACATGCCCCACAGCACCTGCCCGGCGAACAGCGGGTCGGTGCGCGGCACCCGGCGCCGCCGCAGCGCCAGCAGCCCGCCGACGAGCCCGAGCGCGGCCAGCGGGTACAGCCAGCCGGTCTGGGTGGCCAGCCCCGGACTGAACATCTTCCCCACGCCGTCGCCCATGCCCGGTCCCAGGTGTGCGCCGGCCCGGGCCACCCGGCTCGCCATTATGCTGCCGGTGCCGGCCGCGTCGACGCCGACGTCGTGGAAACGGGTGAGGAAGTTGTAGCCGACGACGAGGGCGAACGGCGAGTCGTCGGTGGTGCCGTCGAGGTACGGGCGGGCGCCGGCCGGGGTGAGGGCGGCCACCAGCATCCACGACACCGACACCGCCACGGTCACCGCTCCGGCCAGCGCCACATGGCCGATACGGCGGCGCCGCGCGGCGGGCGCGGCGACCAGGTAGGTCGCGGCCAGCGCGGGCAGTACCGCCCAGGCCTCCAGCATCTTGCACTGGAAGGCGAGGCCCACCCAGACGCCCGCGAGCAGCAGGGTGCGCGGGCGGGCCTTCGCGGTGGCCCGCCAGGTGGCCTCGGCGGCCAGCAGCAGGAGCAGCACGAACGGGGCGTCCTCGGTGACCGAACGGCCGAGGCCCACCGTCACCGGGGTCAGCGTCAGGAACGCGGCGGCCAGCAGCCCGGCGGGCACCCCGGCCCAGCGGCGCACCAGCACATGCAGCAGCAGGACACAGCCCACCATCTCCAGTGCCTGGGGCAGCACCAGCGCCCAGGGGTGGAAGCCGAACGCCAGCGCCGCGAGCGCTTGCGGCCACAGGAAGCCGGGCAGCTTGTCCAGCGTGATGGAGCCCGCCGGGTCGAAGGAGCCGTAGAAGAAGTCGGCCGGGCTGTCGGTCATGCTGCGCACCGCGCTCGCGTAGAAGGCGTGGTAGGTGCTGTGGTCCAGGCCCCACAGGCACAGTACGGCGGCGAGCACGGCGATGGCGGCGAGCACCGGACGTTCGTAGTGGTCGGCGCGGGCCGCCGTGGGCGGGGCGGGCGGGGGCGGGACGGTTGCGGTCGGCTCGGTCGGCGGCAGGTCGGGGCGCAGCAGCGGCCGGCCGGCGGGGATCGGCATGGGACTTCCAGGCACCCGGTCCGGGACTCTCGGGTCCGGGACACCGGGTATGTCCTGGACCGTGCGAGTATCGGCCGCCGGACCGGGGGGCGGCGCGTGCCGGAGCCGGGTCTCACCGAGGTCTCACCGCGGGCTCACCGCCTCCTTCACCTCCTCTTCCGGTCTGCTCCTTCGCCCTGTTCTTCCGCCCGCCTCTCTCAGCGCCGCCCGGCGTGCTGGGCCGCGAGCCGGACCGGGGCGTTCACGGCGCCGTACCCCTGGTAGCCGGGGTCGCGCTGGACGAGTTCGAAGAAGACCCGGCCGACGGTCTCGGTGTAGCAGTGGCGGAAGGCGCCGCCCGCGTCCCGGTCGTACAGGATGCCGAGTTCGCGGTAGGTCTCCAGCTCCCCGTCCGGGAACTCGTAGCGGGCGGCGAGGTCGTCGTGGTAGTTGGCGGGCACCGGGAGCAGCCGGCCGCCCGCGGCGCGGAAGGCGCGGGCCGCGGCCACCACGTCGTCGGTGGCCAGCGCGATGTGCGCCGCGTGCACGGTGTCGTCGGTGGGTGCCGCGCCGACGCCGAGGGCGATTCGGACGCTGCCGTCGGCATTGGCGACGGCCCGGCTGCGCATCAGGCCGTAGGGGTCGGCGAGGTCGACGCTCTCCTGGGCGGTGAGGCCGAGGACGCTGCGGTGGAAGAGCGTGGCCTCGTCGAAGTGGTGCCAGGGCTGGGTGAGCGCGAGGTGGTCGATGCGGGTCGCGGAGGGCGCCGGGGTGTCCGGAAGGTCGGCGAAGTCCGCCCGCCAGTCCGGTGGTTCGGGATCGCCGGTGGCGCAGAGGAACAGTTCCGTGCCGTCGGTGGCCGCGACGGCGTCGAGCGGGGCGTCCCCGGGGGCGCGGCGGCGGGGCAGGACGGGGGCGAGCAGGGCTTCGGCGCGGCGGGCGGCAGCGGCGGGGTCCGGGGACTCCAGGCCGATCGCGGCGAGCCGGGTGCCGTCACGGCGGGCGGTGGCGGCGGTGTTGACCAGGACGCGTGCCGCACCGCGCTGCCACAGGTCGACGGGCTTGCCGCGGTGCCGGGCGGTGCGGGTGAATCCGAGCGCGGTCAGCAGTGCGGTGACGGGTTCGGCGTCCGGGGTGAGGAGTTCGGCGAAGGCCACCCCGGTGGGCACGACGGGGGGCGGCAGCTCGGCGGCGCCGGCGGCCTCGCGCAGGAGGAGCAGGGAGCGGTGGGCGTCGACGGCGGTGGGGCCGGCGTCGGCCTGACGGAAGACGTCGTTGAAGACCTCCAGGGACAGCGGCCCGCGGTACCCGGCGGCGAGGACGCGCCGCAGCAGCCCCGGCGACGTCGAAGCCGCCCTGTCCGGGGAAGCAGCGGTAGTGGCGGCTCCACTGCAGGACGTCCATGGCGAGCAGCGGGGCGTCGGCGAGTTGCAGGAAGAAGATCTTCTCGCCGGGGATGTCCGCGATTCCCTCGAGGTCCTCGGGCTCGGAGCACCGGGAGAGGATGTGGAAGCTGTCCAGGCAGACGCCGAGCGCCGGATGGTCGGCGGCCTCGACGATCCGCCACGCGTGCCCGTGGGTGTTCACATGCCGCCCCCAGGCGAGCGCCTCGTACGCCACCCGTATGCCGAACTCCTCCGCCAGGTATGCCAGTCGAGCGAGCTGACCGGCGGCTCGCGCGTCGTCGTCCACGGCGTCCGGCGACACGCCGGAGCACACGAGGACGGTGTCTGCGCCGAGCCGGTTCATCAGCTCGAACTTGTGCCGGGCGCGCCGCAGATTGCGCACGAAGACGTCGTCCGGCACGCCCTCGATGTCCCGCATCGGCTGGTACAGATCGATGCTCAGCCCGAGGTCGGCGCAGCGTGCACGGATCTCCTCGGGAACGAGCGGGCAGGCGAGGAGATCGTTCTCGAAGATCTCCACCCCGCCGAAGCCGGCCCGCGCGGCGGCGGCGAGCTTCTCGGTGAGGGTGCCGCTGAGGGAGACGGTGGCGATGGAGGTGTGCCTGCCCGTGTTCCTCGTCATCCGGCCGCACTCCCCGAGCGCTCGACGCCCACCAGTTCCTCGAAGTCGGCCAGCATGCGCCCGCTGTCCGGCTCCCGCCCGGTGAACAGCCGGAACGCGTCGGCGGCCTGGAACACGGCCATGCCGCCCCCGGGCAGGACGGCGCAGCCACGCGCGTGGGCGACCCCCAGCAGCGCGGTCCGAAGCGGCCGGTAGACGACTTCGGCCACCCACAGACCGGCGTGCAACAGCTCGGCGGACAGGGGCAGTCCGGGATGCGCGGCCATGCCGGTGGGGGTGGCATGGACGAGCCCCCCACAGCCGTCGGCCTCGCCGAGGAGCGCCGGAAGCCGATCGACCGTCGCCGCGCCCGCCCGGCCTGGGCCGAAGTTGCGTACCAAGGAGTCGGCGAGCGCGGCGGCCCGCTCGGGCAGCGCGTCGACGACGGTGACCCGCCCGGCGCCCAGGGTGAGCACGGCGTGGGCGACGGCCGCGCCCGCGCCGCCCGCGCCGAGCTGGACGACCCGCTCCAGCGGGGCGTCCGGCAGGCCGCGCGCGAAGGAGGCGGCGAAACCGGTCACGTCGGTGTTGTGGCCGACGGCCCGGCCGTCGTCGAAGACCACGGTGTTGACCGCGCCGAGCGCCTCGGCCCGCGGATCGAGAGCGTCGAGGTGGTCGATGACCAGCTGTTTGCAGGGGTGGGTGATGTTCAGCCCGTCGTAGCCCAGATCGCGGGCAGCGCGGACCAGGTCGCCGACCGCCTCCGGCGCCCGGCCGAGGACGTCGATGTCGAGGAGCCGGTAGAGGTGGCGCAAGCCCTGCCGATCCGCCTCCCGCTGGTGCAGGGCGGGGCTGAGCGAGGGGCCGATACCGGCCCCGATCAGCCCGACGAGATACGCGTCCTTGGCCATGTGGCCCTCCCGAGGCGACACTAATGTACGAACCAGTTCGTTAGCTGTATCAGCCGGGAGAGCCGTGCGGAAGAGCCGGGCGACTTCGGGGGCCCTGCTTCTACAATCACCGGCACGCACACAGCGAGCGCGCCGCCCAGGCGTCCACCGGCCCGAAGGACAGCGATGACCAGCGTCGAAGAACCCGCACGACCCGGGGGACGGGTGCGCGACGCGGCCCGCACCAAGGCCGAGATCCTCGACGTGGCCACGCAGGAGTTCGCGCGGGCCGGCTACGACGGCGCCCGCGTCGACGAGATAGCGGCCCGCACCCGCACCACCAAGCGGATGATCTACTACTACTTCGGCGGCAAGGAACAGCTGTTCACAGCCGTGCTGGAGCGGGCCTACGGGGTGATCCGCCAGGCCGAGCAGGAACTGGACGTCGACCACCTGGACCCCGTCGCCGCGATCCGGCGCCTGGCCGAGCTGACCTTCGACCACCATGAGCGCCACCCGGACTTCATCCGCCTGGTCAGCATCGAGAACATCCACGGCGCCGAGCACATCGCGGCTTCCGAGAAGCTCGGGAAGATCGGTTCCCCGGCGCTGGAGGTGATCCGCCGGATCCTCACCGCGGGGCAGGAGTCGGGGCTGTTCACGGCCGACGTCGACGCGGTCGACCTGCACGCGGTGGTCAGCTCGTTCTGCTTCTTCCGGGTCGCCAACCGGCACACCTTCGGGGCCCTGTTCGGCCGGGACCTGGTGGACCCCGCCCAGCGGGAGCACTACCGGACCATGCTCGGCGACATGGTGATCGCCTACCTGACCGCGGAGCGCGCGGCCGGCTGACCCCGGCGGGCCCGCGCTCCCGCAGGGACTGTCGCGCCGGCTCTTGACAGCGGGGAAACACCGGCGCAACATCCCACCCACCACCACTAACTATCCAGTGGGTTAATCAGCAGCCGAGATCCGGCCCCTCGCCCGCTCCCTCCCCTCGTCGCTCACTCCGCCCTTCCGTAGGGTGGAGTTCCCAAAGGCCGCTCATCGCCTCGGTCAGCACGGTCTTCACGGTGTGGGCGCTGGCGTACGCCACCAGTGACGGGGTCGGGATGTCCCGTACGTTCATGCTGGGGGTGGGTGCCCTGGCCAACCTCGCCGCGCTGGCGGTGATCCCGCTGTGGGCCACGCTCTCGGACCGGATCGGGCGCCGGCCGGTGTTCCTGCTGGGCGCGGTGGGCAGTGCGGTCGCGATGGCCGGCTATCTGTGGGCGATCTCCACGGGCTCGCGCCCGCTGATCCTGATCCTCGGGATCGTGGCCTTCGGCCTCGTCTACAGCGCGGCGAACGGTGTGTGGCCCGCCTTCTACGGCGAGATGTTCGCGACCCGGGTGCGGCTGTCGGGCGTGGCCATCGGCACGCAGATCGACTTCGCGGTGGCCGGGCTCGCGGTCACCTTCGCCGCCGAGATCGCCGGTCCGGGCGGCGCCGACTGGTCGGCGGTCGCCCTGTTCACGGGCGCGCTGTGCCTGCCGCCGGCCCTGGCCGCGCTCACCGCCCGCGAGACGCACAGGGTCCCGACGGAACTGCTCGGGGAGCGGCCGGGGAGGCAGGCGAAGCGGGCGGAAAGGGTGACGGCCTGAGGCGAGCGGCTCCGGGCCGGCGGACTGCTAGGGCTGCGGGTGGCGCGGCTCGTACAGGGCGAGTTCGCCGCCGCCCGGCAGGCGCAGGGCGGTCACCCGGCCCCACCGGGCCTCCTCCACCGGCCGGGTGAACTCCACGCCCTGCTCTGCAAGTTGACGTTGTGTCACGTCCAGGTCGTCGCACATCAGCATCAGCTCGTGCGCGGGCTCGCCGTCGGTGGGATGGCAGGCCACCTCGGTGGGCGGCGCCTGGAAGATCAGCCATCCGTGGCCCGCGTCGACGTGCGTCCATCCGAGGGTGTCGCGCAGGAAGGCCCGGTCGGCCTCCGCGTCCCGGCTGTAGAGCACCACATGTGCACCGTTGATCACGCGCGGAGGCTAGTGCGGCGGGCGCCCCCGGACAAGCACCGCCCACCCGCGACCCGCCGCGCGCCCTCCGCATCCAAGGCATCCGCCGATGCCGACCACACCTTTTGTACGGCGCACCGACCGCTTGTACGGCGCACCGACCGCACCCGCCGTACCGGCTGCCCCGCCAGACCGGTTGCTCCAGGCGCACCCGGCGCACCCGGCGCACCGCCACACCGACCGAGCCACACCGACCACCAGCGCCGCCTGCCACATCGGCCGCATCGCCGCACCGCCGCACCGCCGCACCGGCCGCCTGACCAGACCGGTTTTCACCCGCCACCCTGACACGCCGGCCGCCCGGTCACACCGGTTACCCCAGCCACCACCCCATCGCCCCGACCGCCCATGCACCGACGTCCCGACCGCCCACGACCCGCCACCCCGGTCCCGCCCGCCGGCCCCGATGGCCAGTCACGCTCACCCGGTCAGTGGCCCCGTCGCGCTCACCCCGCCGGCGTCACCGCCGCGTCGAGCAGGGGCCCGAGTTCCCGTGCGGCCGTGGTCAGCGGCCGTGCGTCCTGTTCCGCGCGGGACATCAGAATCGCGCCCTCCAGGGTGCTGATCATCAGCGTGGCCACGGATTCGGCGCGTGCCGCGGGGACGCCCATGCCGGTCAGGGCCTCGGCGAGCGGGGCCCGCCAGGTCGTGAACGCGGCGGCCACGGCCTCGCGGGTCGAGCCGTCGCCCGAGGCGCAGTCGACGGTGGCGGCGGCGACCGGGCAGCCCGCAGCGAAGCCGCGCGCCGCGTACTCATCCGTCCACTGGGCGACCATCGCCGCGAACAGCCCGCTCGGCGTCGGCTCCTCGAGCCCGGCGAGAAAGCGTGCGATCCGCTTGCCCGCATACCGTCCGGCCCAGCCGACCGCCTCGTTGACCAGCTGTTCCTTCCCGCCAGGGAAGTAGTGCTGGAGCGAGCCGCGCGGTGCGCCCGCGTGCGCGGCGACCTCCCGCATGCCGGTCGCGGCGACACCGTCGCGCCGCATGAGCTGGGCCGCGCTGAAGACCATCCGCTCCCGCGGCCCGTGTCGCGACTCGCCCATTGACGGCCTCCCGATCCTCATCCTCCCCCACTCTATGACCGGCGTCATAACGGCCGCTACTATGACGGTGGTCATAATCGGCTCCCGGAGCGGAGGGACGGTCCCGTGAACGTCGGCTTCATCGGTCTCGGAGTGATGGGCCACCCCATGGCACAGCGCCTGGTGTCCGCCGGCACCCCCCTGGTGGTCTGGAACCGGACCCCGGAACGCGCCGCACCCCTGCGCGCCGCCGGCGCCACGGTCGCCGCGGACGCCGACGAGGTGTTCGCCAAGGCGGACGTGGTGCTGCTGATGCTCGCCGACGAGGCCGCCGTCGACACCGTGCTCGGCCGGGGCACCCCCGCGCTGGCGGCACGGGTCGCCGGGCGCACGGTCGTCCACATGGGCACCACCTCGCCCGAGTACTCCCACGCCCTGGAGAACGACGTCCGCGCCGCCGGCGGCCGGTATGTCGAGGCACCCGTCTCCGGGTCACGGGTCCCGGCGGAGGAAGGCCGGCTGGTGGCCATGCTCGCCGGGGAGCAGGACGCCGTGGACGCCGTACGGCCGCTGCTGGCGCCGTTGTGCCGGGAGACGTTCGTGTGCGGTCCGGCGCCCGGCGCGCTGCTGATGAAGCTGTCCGTGAACCTCTTCCTGATCACCCTGGTGACCGGGCTGACCGAGGCGTTCCACTTCGCCGAGCGGCAGGGCCTGGACCGGCGGCTGTTCCTGGACGTCCTCGACGCGGGCCCCATGGCCAGCGGCGTCTCCCGGATGAAGGCGCCCAAGCTGTTCGACCGGGACTTCGCGGTCCAGGCGGCCGCACTGGACGTCCTGAAGAACAACCGGCTCGTCGCCGAGGCGGCCCGCAAGGCGCACCTGGCCTCACCGCTCCTCGACGTGTGTCACACCCTGTTCGAGGAAACGGTGGCCCAGGGGTACGGCGACGAGGACATGGTCGCCGTACTGCGAGCGATCGAGACGCGGACCGCCGGGGCGTCGTAGCCGGGAACCGGGGCGGGTCAGCGCTTCGGGATACCGTACGCCCGCTCGACGTGCAGCCGCACCACCAGTCGGCGGTCGCGGACCATCGCGGCCCGGTAGTCGTCCCAGTCCGGATGCTCGCCCTGAACGTCCCGGTACAGGCGGATCAGTTCCTCGACGGTGTCGTCGTGCGGGTCCCGGGCGACCGAGGAGAGTTCGGCCGTGCCCTCGGCGACGGTGAACGCCCAGCGGTCGGCGCTGGTGACGTGATAGGAGGCGCGGGGGTCGCGGCGCAGGTTGCGGGCCTTGGCGCGGTCGTCGGTGACGGAGATCCGGATCACGCGCTCGTCGGGATAGTAGGCGTGGTTGACGTTGGACAGCTGGGGGCGGCCGTCGCGTTTGAGGGTGACCAGGACACCGGCGTCGCCTTCGGCGAGCAGTTCGAGCAGCGTGTCCTGCGTGGGGTCCAAGATGGAGTCTTCGCTCATGACACGGTCAACTCACCGGAGCGGGCCCCGCATTCCCGCGATCCGACCAGGGAGTAGACACTGTCTACACGGCCTGGTAGACACTGTCTATGACTGAGTCCGACATGGGGTTGCGGGAGCGTCTGGTCGACGTGGGCGTGGAGCTGCTGGCGGTGGAGGGGCTGCAGGCGCTGACCCTGCGGGAGATCGCCCGGCGCGCCGGCGTCTCGCACGGGGCCCCACGCCGCTACTTCCCCACCCATCTGGAGCTGCTGTCGGCCATCGCGCGCCGCGGCTTCGCCGACCTGGCCGAGCGGGTACGGGCGACGCTCGCGCCCGGCTCCGCCGGCCCGCGCGCTCAGGTGGCGGCGCTGGCGCGAACGTATCTGGAATACGCGCGCGACAACCCCGGCATGTACGAGCTGATGTTCCGTCACGATCTGCTGGAGAGTGGCCACTTGGGGCTACGGGAAACGAGTCTTCCCCTGTTCCGCGTGCTCGCCGGGCTCGTCGGCGAGGTCCGGCCCGCCGCCGACGCCCGGCGGGTCGCGGGCGCCCTGTGGGCCAATCTGCACGGGGTCGCCCAGCTGTGGCGCTGGCGCAGTCTCCAACTCGCCCTCGGCGAGGAGGACTTCGGACCACTGCTCGATGCGGTGCTACTGGCCCACCTCGGCCCGGAGCGCGGCCGGTGAACCGGCCGTGGACGCTGGCGAGCAGCGTGGCGGGTGCGGTGGTCGTCGCGCTGGACGGGACGGTCCTGACGGTCGCGCAGCCCCGTCTGCAACGCGAGTTGGGGGCGTCGTTCGCGGAAGTGCAGTGGACCAGCACCGCGTATCTGATCGCCGTGGCCAGCCTGCTGGTGTTCGCGGGACGGCTCGGTGACCGGTACGGGCAGCAACGGGTGTTCGCGCTCGGCATGCTGGGGTTCGGAGCGGCGTCGGCGGGGATCGGTGGCGCGCCCGGCGTGGGCTGGGTGATCGGGCTGCGGGCGGTGCAGGGGGTGTTCGGCGCGCTGCTGCAGCCTGCCACGCTGGGCATGCTGCGGGCCGCGTACCCGCCGGACCGGCTCGCGCGGCCCCTCGCCGTGCGGACCGCCGCGATCGGGCTGGCGGCGGCAGCGGGGCCGCTGGTGGGCGGGGCGCTGGTGACCGGCCTGGGCTGGCGGGCGGTGTTCTTCGTCAACGTGCTGCCCGCGCTCGTCTTCGGCCTGCCGACGCTGCTGCGCCCGCAGCGGCCCGCGGCGGGCTCCCGGGCTCCGCTGGACCTGCCGGGGGCCGCACTCCTCGCGGTGGCCCTCTCCTGTCTGGTGCACTCGGTGACCGCGCGGCCCGCCTCCGTCACGGGACTCGCCGTCGCCGCGGTCGCCGCCGCCGTCCTCGTGCGGCACGAGCGGCGTACGGCGAGCCCGCTGCTGCCGCCCGCGGTCATCGGCTCGCGGGCGGCCGGGGCGGCGCTCGGCGTGCTGGTGGTCGTGTCCGCGGCCTTTTTCGGCGCCCTCTTCGTGGCCACGTACGTTCTCCAACGCCGCCTGGGCCTCGACCCGTTGGACAGCTCCCTGCGCAGTCTGCCGCTCGCGGTGCTGATGGTGGCGTCCGCCGCGCTGTGCCCGGCGCTGCTGCGCCGCTTCGGGACGCGCGGTACGACGACGGGGGCGACGGCGCTGCCGGCGCTCGGTGTCCTCGTACTGTCCGGGGCCGGCTCGACGCCCACGCTCGGCTGTGCGTTCGCCCTGCTGGGGGCCGGCTTCGGGACGGTGATGGTGGCGGCCACCCAGGTGGTCGTACGCCGGGCGGAGGTGGCGGTGGCCGGAGTGGCGGGCGGGCTGCAGCAGACGGCGCTGAACGTGGGCCCGGCCGTGGGAGTGGCCACGGCGACCGCGCTCATCGGCGCCGGGACCACGACCGCCCTGCTCGCCCTGGCGGCCGTCGCGGCGCTCGGCGTGCCCTTGGCCGGTGCGCTGCCGAAGGCCGACTGCGCCGGCGCGCGGGCCGGGACCGACGACGACCGCACGTCGGCCGCGGCAGGTGACGATCGCGTGCCGGCCGGGGCAGGTCACGATCGCCTGCCGGCCGAGACCGATGGCGATCGCGTACCAGCCGGAACGAGTGGCGAGCACGCACCAACCGGGACCAATGGCGAGCGCGGGCCGGCCAGAACCAGTGGCGAGCGCGGGATGCCCGGCGCCGACGGCGTCGCGTCGATCACAAACAGCGCTGATGAACGGGTCCATGGTGGTGTTCCTGGGCGACGATGAGGGCCGGGTGCGTCCCGGCGGGCAGCCGGGACAGCGCGTACACGGCGACCGGAGGAGAGCGATGGCAGGGCTGCGGCAGGAAGTCGACCCGGGTGAGGCGGGGCTGGACGTCAAGGCGCTGGACCGCCTGGACCGGCAGTTCGCGCACCACGTCGACGAGGGGCGGCTGCCCGGCTTTCTGGTGGCCCTCTCGCGTAGTGGCCGGGTCGCCCACCTCACCACGTACGGCCGGCGCGATGTCGCGGCCGGGCTGCCGGTCGAGGCGGACACGCTGTGGCGGATCTACTCCATGACCAAGCCGGTCACCGCGGTCGCGGTGCTGCTGCTGGTGGAGGAGGGCAGGCTGTCCCTGGACGACCCGCTGGAACGTCATCTGCCGGTGTTCGCCAACCCCCGTGTGTACGACGGCGGTTCGGGCCCGGACCTGCGCACCCGCCCGGTCGCCGGCCCGATCCTGATCCGGCATCTGCTCACCCACACCGCCGGCCTGACCTTCGGCTTCTACTACAAGCACCCCGTCGACGCCCTCTACCGCGAGTCCGGCCTGGAGTACTCGGTGCCGCCGGGCGCCGATCTGGCCGAGACGGTCGAGGTGTACGCACGGATGCCGCTGCAGTTCGATCCCGGCACACAGTGGAACTACTCGGTGGCCTCGAACGTGCTGGGCCGGGTGATCGAGGTGGTGTCCGGGCGGCCGCTGGACACGTTCCTCACCGAGCGGATCCTGCGCCCGCTCGGCATGACCGACACCGGCTTCCACATCGCGCCGGAACAGGCGGGCAGGCTGGCCCAGTTGTACGGGGAGACGGAAGAGGGCGGGATCGAACCGGTGGCGGGGCTGCCGGTGCACGGCCGGCCGAGGTTCCTGTCCGGCAGCGGCGGCCTGGTCTCCTCGGCGTACGACTTCCACCGGTTCATGGAGATGCTGCGCCGGGGCGGCGAACTGGACGGCGTACGGCTGCTGTCCACGGACGCCGTCGGCATGATGACCCGCAACCAGCTGCCCGGCGACGCGGTGTTGCGCTCCTTCGGCGCCCCCGCCCACCAGGAACCCGGCAACGACGGGCTCGGCTTCGGCTTCAACGTGTCGGTGGTGACCGACCCGTCCCGCACCCTGGCCCCCTCCAGCCTCGGCACATTCGGCTGGACCGGCGCGGCCACGACCGCCTTCTGGGTCGATCCGGCCCACGAGCTGACGGTCCAGTTCATGACGCAGGTACGCCCGAAGACGCTGAAGATCTTCCCGGAGCTGCGGCGGCTGGTGCACGAGACGCTGGTGGACTGACCGACCGCCGGGGCGGCCGCCGCCCGTGGGGGGAGGCGGCGGACGCCGGGACGGCCGGCTTCAGGAGCCGTGGGCGACGGCGTCCAGATGGGGCAGGATGTGGTCCATCCGCTCCCGCTTGGTGCGCAGATACGTGATGTTGCTCTCGCACGGCTCGATCAGCAGCGGCACCTGCTCGGCGACCTGGATCCCGTGCCGCACCAGCGCCTCGCGCTTGCGGGGGTTGTTGGACATCAGGCGTACCGAGCGCACCCCGAGGTCGTGCAGGATCTCCGCAGCGATGCCGTAGTCGCGGGCGTCGACGGGCAGGCCGAGCGCGAGGTTCGCCTCCACCGTGTCCAGGCCCTCCGCCTGCAGCGCCATCGCGCGCAGCTTGGCGAGCAGTCCGATACCGCGGCCCTCGTGGCCCCTCAAGTACACGACGATCCCGCTGCCTTCGGCGACGACGGCGCGCAGTGCGGCCTCCAGCTGGTCGCCGCACTCGCAGTGCCGGGAACCGAACGCGTCCCCGGTCAGGCATTCGGAGTGCAACCGGGTCAGCACGTTCTCGGTGCCGATCTCGCCGTACACGAGGGCCACTTGTTCGTCGCCGCGGTCGTGGTCCAGGTAGCCGATCGCCTGGAATTTCCCGTACACGGTGGGCAGCGGTGCATTCACGACGCGTTCCGCGCCCGAACGCCGCGGGGCCTTCTTGCCGAGGACGCCCATGTTGAAGCCGTTGTTTTCTGTCATGATCTGATTCCTAAGCAGAGACGAAAGGCCATGAAACGATGAGTGGTTCGGGCGCGCGTGCGGCGGCATGTGGTGGGACGGACGGCGTGGCGTACGGCGTGCTGCCGGCGGACACCACCGAAGAGGTACGGACGCGGGAGGCGGGCGTTTCAACACAGGTCGCCGTCCTTCCCGTCGGCAGTTTCGAACAGCACGGTCCGTTCCTTCCGCTGGCGACCGACACGCTCGTCGCCTGTGCCGTGGCGCGGGAGATCGCCGCCGCGTACCCGGTGCACCTCCTTCCCCCGGTGACGGTCTCCTGCTCGCACGAGCATGCGGACTGGCCGGGGACCGTCAGCATCTCCGCCGTGACCCTCCATGCGGTGGTCTCGGACATCGCCGCGTCGCTGCGCCGTTCGGGCGTCGACGCGCTGGTCGTGGTCAACGGGCACGGCGGCAACTACGTGCTGGGGAACGTCGTCCAGGAGGCCTCCGCGCGCGGTGAGCGGATGGCGTTGTTCCCGGCCGCCGAAGACTGGGAGACGGCGCGGGAACGGGCGGGTGTGCGCACCTCGCTGCTCACCGACATGCACGCGGGGGAAATCGAGACCTCGATTCTTCTGCACGCTCATCCCGAATTCGTCCGCCCTGGTTACGAGTCCGCCGATTTCACCGCTGACGACCGTCGTCATCTGCTCACCGTGGGAATGTCCGCCTATACCGAATCCGGCGTCATCGGCCGTCCTTCCCTGGGGTCGGCCGAAAAGGGGAAGGAACTGCTGGCGAGCCTGTCGGAATCCTTCGAGTCGTGCTTCGCGTTGCTCACGTCCGCGGCGGGGCGCGGGTAGTCCCTCGCGGGGGCGGGGTCCGTGGTGGCGGGCGCGGCGCGCAGGCCGGCGTACCAGCGCACGACGAGGACGACGGCGCCGGGCAGGCTCGCCACGAAGCTCAGCACGCCGTACACGACCGCGACGGCCACCCCGGTGCTCGCGCCGAGCCCCGCGGCCCCGAACGCCCAGGCGGTGACGCCCTCGCGGGGCCCGAAGCCGCCGACGTTCAGCGGCAGCCCCATGGCGACCAGGGCGAGGACTGCGAGCGGGACCAGTTCCCCGACGGAGGCGGCCGAGCCGGCGATCCGGGCCGCCACGACGAACATCGCCACGTGCCCGGCCAGGACGACTGCCGAGGACAGCGCGATGCCCGGCCCGCCCCGGCGGGAGAACAGGCCCTGGCGCACCTCGCCGAGGGCGGTGCGCAGCCCCCCGGCCCGGCGGGAGGACGCACGGTTCATGCGCACGGCGAGGCCGATGGCGAGCGCGCCGGCCGCCGCGAGGGCGACCAGCGGGGCGATGTCGCGGGCCTCGGCGCGGACCGGGGACGGCAGTGTCGGCAGCACCGCCACGGCGAGCGCGGCCAGCGCGATCTGCCCGGCGACGCGTTCCAGTACGACGGCCTTCACCCCGCGGCGCAGGTCACCGGCGCTCTGTCCGTGCCGGACCGCCCGGTGCACATCGCCCAGGATCCCGCCGGGGAGCGCCGCGTTCAGGAACAGCGCCCGGTAGTAGTCGGCGACGGCGGAGCCCAGCGGGAGCCGGATGCGCAGGCTTCGGGCCACCAACTGCCAGCGCCAGGCGCTGAGCACGGTGGTCACCACGCCGATGCCCAGCGCGGCCAGCACCGTGACGGCGTCGATCCGCCGCAGCCCGTCGACGAGCACGCCGGTGCCCAGCCGCCACAGCAGGGCCCCGAGGATGACCGCGCCGGCGACGGTGCCGAAGTGCGTGCGCAGCGCGCGGAAGCGGGCGCGGGGGCGCCCGGTGACCGGGGGCCGTGCGGACTCGGAGGCCGGCGGTTCGGGGAGCGAGGACGGCCGCTCATGAGACGAAGGCGGCGATTCCCCAAGCCCGGTCCCGGTCTCGCGGGCCGCCTGCGCCGTGCCCCCGCTCGGCACGCGCGCGTGCATCAGGCCGGCACCGTACACGCACACGTCGGCCGGACCGCCGTCGTGCACGCGCGCGTGGGCGGTTTCCGTGCCGTGCACGCGCGCGTGGGCGGTTTCCGTGCCGTGCACGCGCGCGTGGGCGCCGGTGCCGGCGGTGACCCGGTGCCCGGACTCCGTCGCGGCCGACCGCGAGCTCATGACGTGCCGCCCGTCGGCCGGGGCAGGGCCAGCAGGTCGGTGTGATGCACCACGACCCGCAGCTCACCGGCAGCGCAGGCGGCGAGCCGGTCCCGCAGATACCGCTCGGCGCGGTCACGCAGTTCGGGCCGCTGTTCCACGGCCGCTCCCACCCAGCCGCGCAGCCACTGCTCGGTCAGCGCCGACTCCTCGGGACCGAGCCGCCAAGGGCTCGGACGCACGCGTACGGCGGCCCCGCGCGCGGCGAACGCCTCGTAGGCCACGGTGACCGCGTCCGGGCCGAGCAGCCCGCCGCGCCGCTGATGGGCGTTGAACGCCTCGGCGATCTCCGCGTCCAGCGGGTCGGCCGGGGTGAGTTCGACACGCCCGGCGACCGACAGGGTGAGCAGCGCGGGGCAGCCGGCCCCGGCGCAGGCGTCGACGAGGGTGACGACCTCCTCGCGGGTGAGGACGTCGAGCAGCGCGGAGGCGGTGACCAGCGAGGCCCCGGCCAGCGCGTCCGGCGTCAGCCGGGCGACGTCGCCGCGCCGGGTCTCGACGGTGACGCCGCTGCCGTCGGCGGCGGAGCGCGGGGAGTCCACGGCGGCGAAGTGCAGCAGGTAGGGGTCGCGGTCGTGCAGGACCCAGTGCTGGGGGCCGTCCAGGCGGGGCGCGAGCCAGCGGCTCATCGAGCCGGTGCCGCAGCCCAGGTCGTGCACGGCGACGGCGCCGGTGTGGCCCGGCACGTTCGCCAGCCGGATCCGCAAGGCGTCCAGCAGGTCCTGCGCACGCGCGGCCGCGTCGGCGCCTTCCCGCAGCCTCAGCCATTCCGGCGCGTACCGGGGCGGTTCCTCGGGTTCGTCGTGCCGCAGCCGCACGGTGGCCCGTTCTCCGGGGCGACCGACCGGCCCGGCCCCCGGGACGACCGGGGAGTCCGCGCCAGGCTGCCCGCCACCGTCGGCACCATCGGAGTCCCCGGCACCGCCCCCAGTGCCCCGGGGACCGCCGTCCTCCGCGTCGGGTGCCTCCGGTGTCAGCACGCCGCCGCCCGGGGCTCCGGTGTCCTCGCGAGGGGCCTCGCGTACCGGCTCACTCTCGTTCTCGGCCCGGTGCACCGGCCCCGCCTCCCTCGGTCCGGCCTGGGCCGGGATCGATGCCATGCCGTTCGTCGTCGTGTCCGGCGTGGTCATGCCGCCCTCCTCGGGGCTTCGGGGAGCCGTGCCAGGACTCCGGCCAGGCTGCGGGCGGTGGCGGCCCAGCCGTCGAGTGCGGCGCGGCGCCCGCGGGCGGCGGCCTTGAGCCGGCGGCGTACGTCGGGCTCGCCGAACCAGCCGCGCAGTTCGGCGGCGAGCGCGGCGGGGTCCTCCGGCGGGACGAGGATGCCGGGCACCCCGCCGTCGGGGGCGCGGCCGACCGCCTCCGGCAGTCCGCCCACGTCGGTGGCGAGGACCGGGATGCCGCGGGCCAGGGCCTCGGTGACCGCCATGCCGTAGGTCTCGGCGTAGGAGGTGAGGACCATCAGGTCGGCCGCCGCGTAGGTGGCGTCGAGGTCGGCGCCGGAGCGCGGGCCGGTCAGGTGCAGCCGGTCGGCGAGGCCGTACCGGACGATCGTCTCGCGCAACTGTGCGACGTACGCGGGGTCGTGGCCGAGTCCGCCGACCAGCTCGCAGGTCCACGGCAGGTCCCGTACCGCTGCGAGCGCCTCCACGAGCCGGTGCTGGCCCTTGCGCGGGGTGACGGCGGCCACGCACAGCAGCCGGGAGACGCCGTCGGTGCCGGGCGCGAGGGGTGCGATGTCGGCGCCGGGCGCGGCGACATGCACCCGTTCGGGCGCGAGTCCGTGGTGGGAGACGAGCCGGCGCACCGCCCAGTCGCTGGTCGCGACGACGGCGGGCGCGGCGCGCAGCACGGTGCGTTCGCGGGCGTCGAGGTCGGCGGCGACGGCCCGCGCGAGGCCCGTCTCGTCGCCGAGCGGCAGATGGACGAGCACGGCCAGGCGCAGGCGCTCTGCGTGGGGGGTGACGATGTCCGGGACGCCGCAGGCGACGATCCCGTCCAGCAGCACCACCGCGTCGTCCGGCAGCTCGCTCAGGGTGTGGGCGAGGTGGTCGCGGGCGGCCTGGTCGGGGCGCGGCCAAGTGCCGGGTGCGGCGTGCCGGGTGACCTGCCAGCCGAAGCCGGGCAGGTCCAGGCAGACCCGGCGGTCGTAGGCGTTGCCGCCGCTGGGCGCGGCCGGGTCGTCGATGCCGCCCGGCAGGACGAAGTGCACGGTGCGCAGGGACATGGAAAGAATTCCGGCCTTCTCGACGGCGTCGGCGGTGTGCTGCGCCGGGACGTAGGACAGCCGTGCCCGCTCCGTGGTCGCCCCGGTCACAGGCCACGCTCGTAACTCGCCCAGGCGATGTGCGACTCGTGCAGGGTGACGGCGATGCCCGTGAGTCCCTTGGCGCCCTCGCCGAGGGCGCCCTTGTGGACGCGTTCGGCGAGCCGGTCGGCGATCACCTTGGCGAGGAACTCGGTGGAGGTGTTGACGCCGGCGAAGTCGGGTTCGTCGTCGAGGTTGCGGTAGTTCAGCTCGGCGGTGATCAGGCGCAGTTCCTGCGTGGCCAGGCCGATGTCGACCACGATGTTGTCCTCGTCCAGCTGCTCGCGGCGGAAGGTGGCGTCCACCAGGAACGTGGCGCCGTGCAGGCGCTGCGCGGGCCCGAACACTTCGCCGCGGAAGCTGTGGGCGATCATGATGTGATCGCGGACGGTGATGCTGAACAACGGACGACCCTCCAGGTACGACGCGTCTGGTCCCCCGGTTCCTTACCCTTCGGGGGATGCCGTCTAGTACGGCTCTTCGGTTCCCCGCGTTCAGCTCTCTCTCACTCTTTTCTCAGGTCAGGCCCGTGTCGGCGTACCGGATCCGGTGGCACAGGGCGGGGATCTCGCCCGAGGCGAGCTTGGGCATGACGTCCGGGAGTTGCTCGAAAGCGCTCTCCCCGGTGATGAGCGCGTCCAGGGCCGGGTCGGCGAGCAGGTCGAGGGCGAGCGCCATCCGGTCGGCGTAGTCCCGGCCGGCACGGGCCGCCGGGGAGACGGTGCCGACCTGGCTGCTGCGCACGGTGAGCCGCCGGGAGTGGAAGGCCTCGCCCAGCGGCAGGGTGACCCGCCGGTCGCCGTACCAGCTCAGTTCCACCACCGTACCCTCGGGAGCGAGGAGTTGCAGCGCGCGGGTGAGACCGGCCTCGCTGGCACTGGCGTGCACGACGAGGTCGCAGTCGCCGAGGGCTGCGTCGGGCGTGGCGAAGTCCACGCCGAGCGCCTCGGCGGTCTTCGCACGCCCCGGGTCGGCGTCGACGAGCTGCAGCCGTACGCCCGGGAAGCGGGCCAGCAGGGCGGCGACCGAGCAGCCGACCATGCCGCCGCCGACCACCGCGATCCGGTCGCCGATCAGCGGTGCCGCGTCCCACAGGGCGTTCACGGCGGTCTCCACGGTCCCGGCGAGCACGGCCCGCTCGGCGGGCACCCGCTCGGGCACGACGGTCACGGCGTTCACCCGAACGACGTAACGGCTCTGATGCGGATACAGGCAGAAGACCGTACGCCCGATCAGCTCGGCCGGACCCTCCTCCACCTGGCCGACGCTGAGGTAGCCGTACTTCACCGGCGCGGGGAACTCGCCCTCCTGGAACGGCGCCCGCATCGCGGCGTGTTGGCTCTCCGGCACCCCGCCGCGGAACACCAGTGTCTCCGTGCCGCGGCTCACTCCGGAGTACAGGGCGCGCACCAGGACCTCGTCCTCGGCGGGCTCCGCGAGCGTGATGTCGCGCAGCTCGCCGAGGCCCGGTGAGCGCAGCCAGAACGCGCGGGCCGAGCGGTTCATCGGCATCCTCCTGAACAGTAGGGAAGTTGTTCACGTACCGAGAAGTGCACAGGCCGCGCACAGTACGCGGCGTTGATCGACTCTGTCACTCGGCCGGAGGGTGTGCGGTGGCCCTGAACAACACGTATGACGCCAGGCCCCAGCAGGAGACCGCTGTGGGAGCGGGCATACAGCTCCTGCTGCTGGCCCTGCTCGGAACGGCGATAGGCATGGGGCCGGCCGGCTGGCTGACGGGACTGGCGTTCGCTTTCGCCACCTGGGCGGTGCTGGCCCGGGCCCTGCACCGCTCCTGCCTGCGCTCCTTCGGCGCCGCCAACCGTGTGACGCTCGGCCGGGCGACCCTGGTGGGCGGGGTGACCGCCCTGGTCGCGGACTCCTTCGAGAGCACGCCACCGGTGTCCCTGCTGGTCGGCCTGACCGCGGTGGCCCTGCTCCTGGACGGAGTGGACGGCAAGGTGGCCCGCCGCACCGGGACGTCGACCGCGCTCGGCGCACGCTTCGACATGGAGGTGGACGCGTTCCTGATCCTGGTGCTGAGCGTGTACGTGTCCATGCAGCTCGGCCCGTGGGTGCTGCTGATCGGCGGGATGCGCTACGCCTTCGTCGCCGCGGCCCGGATCGCCCCCTGGCTGAACGCTCCGCTGCCGCCGTCCTTCGCCCGCAAGACCGTCGCCGCGGTCCAGGGCATAGCCCTGCTCGTGGCAGGTGCCGAGCTCCTCCCCCACCTGGCGAACCTCGCGGTCGTACTCGTGGCCCTGGGCTCGCTGCTGTGGTCCTTCGGCCGGGACGTGTGGTGGCTGTGGCGCACCTCCCGCATCTGCATGGAGGCGGCGACCGGGGGGAAGGTGCTGGAGCTGGCGGCGCGCTGAGCCCGGGCCGCCGGCAGCGGCTGAGGGCCCGGACCGGTCGCCGGTCCGGGCCCTCGGCCGTGGCTTCGCGGGTTACGGCCGCGCGGAGCGGCCCCGCATGATCGCGAACGCGGCGGCCGCGAGGCCGAGGACACCGACGACCAGCCCGGCGATGCCGAGCCCGCGGGCCGTGGAGTCGCTCGTGTCGGCGGCCTTGGCGGTGGCGGCGGCGGTCCTGGCCGACGCCGGAGCGCCGCTCGCGTCACCGGCCGTCAGCTTGAGCACCGGGGCCGGGTTCTCCGGCTCGTCGCCGCCTGTCGGCTCCTCGATCCAGCGCGCGACCTTGCCGTCGGAGTAGGTCTGCAGGGTCTTGAAGACCAACTGGTCGGTATCATCGGGCAGTTGACCGAATGCGACGTTGAAGTCCTCGTACTGCCCGGCCCCGATCCTGCCACCGCTGAAGGTGATCTCGGAAGCTGCCTCGGTGATGGTGCCGTCGTCGGTCTTGACCGGCGTCTTGAGCTTGGTGGTGGTGACCTTGGCGGTCCAGCCGTCCTGCGGGTGCACGAGCACGCCGAGCACGGGGTGGTCGGTGGGCAGGAAGACCTGCACCTTGGTGGTGAAGGCCTTGTCCTCCTCGTTGGGGACGCGGAAGGTCAGCACGCCGTCGGTGGCTCCCTTGGCGTAGCCGTCGGGGTGGACGGTGACGTGCGCGGAGGCGGCGCCGGCGGCGAGCAGGACCGTGGCGGTGGCGAGGGCGGCGACGGCGCCGACGCGGTGCGTGGTGCGGCGTGATACGGACATGGGTGAGTCGATCTCCGTACGGGTGACGTGTGAACCGTGTGAACAGGTGTCAGAGCGAGTACGGGACCGGCGTCGGGGGTCCGCGCCGGCTGACCGCGTGCCGCAGCAGGGTCAGCCGGGGTGGTTCGGGGGCGCCCGGGACACGCGGTACGCGACCGGCGGGGGCGGGCAGCGAGGTGTCGTGCCACCAGGCGACGAGGCCGGGAACGAGCGCTCCGGCCCGGCGCAGCAACGCCCACAGCGCGGCCTCGCCCCGCCGCAGCCACCAGGAGGCGGCCAGCGCGGCGAGGAGGTGGGCGGCGGTGGCGTGGGCGGTGAGGTGCGGGTGCGCGGTCGTGTGGACGTCGCTCATGGCCGCCGCGTGGACGTGCATGGCGGCCATGGCGTGGCCGGGCATGGCCGTGCGCCCGGTGGCGGGACGGGCGGCGTCGAAGCCGAGGTGCAGCCCGGCCTGGGTGAGCAGCGTGGAGGCGCCGATACCGGCCAGCGACCGCTCCTGAGCGCCGAGCACCCAGCCGAGCGCGAGTACGGCGGCGAACCCGGCCGCATCGGCCCACAGTGGCGGCATGTCGCCCATGGCGAGCCCGTGCCCGGCGGCGGCGAGCAGCACGCACACCGCGGCGAACACCGCGGCACGCAGACCTCTCACCGCCGGGGACGCGCTCATGGTGAGGGATCCTGCCACGTCCGGGTCATACGTGGGGAACGGGTGGCTTGTTCAGCGCCGTACGCAAGAGGCGGTGTGGAGGGGCCGGTGGGCGCGGGCTCCCTTCCCGTGCCCACCGGCCCGGCCGGCCGGCCGGGCCCGGCTCAGGCGGCCCGGCGGGTCTGGCCGCGGTGGACGCGGACGAGGTCCGCGTACCGGTGACCGCTGCCCTTGATCGTGCGCACCTGGGTGCGGTAGTCGACGTGGACCAGGCCGAAGCGCTTGTCGTAGCCGTAGGCCCACTCGAAGTTGTCCAGCAGGGACCAGGCGAAGTAGCCGGCGAGGGGGGCGCCCTTGCGCGCGGCCGAGGCGCAGGCGGCCAGGTGGCGCTCCAGGTAGTCCTGGCGTTCGGGGTCGTCGATGCCGCCGTCGGGGCGGACCACGTCCGGGAAGGCGGAACCGTTCTCGGTGACGTAGATCTTCCGGGCGCCGTAGTCCTCGGTGAGCCGGAGCAGCAGCGTCTCGATGCCGCTCGCGTCGATCTCCCAGTCCATGCCGGTGCGCGGTACGCCCTCGCGGCGCACGGAGCGGACGTACGGCGCCGGGGCGTCCGGGGCGTCGGCGACGTACGCGGGGAAGTAGTAGTTCAGGCCGAGCCAATCCAGCGAAGTCGCGATCGTCGCCAAGTCCCCGGCGTAGAGGGGAAGTTCGACACCGTACGTCTCCACCATGTCGGCCGGGAAGCCGCGGCCGTGCACCGGGTCGAGCCACCAGCGGTTGACATGGCCGTGGTGGCGGCGGGCGGCCGCGATGTCCTCGGGGCGGTCGGTGGCCGCGTGCACGGTGGAGAGGTTGTTGACGATGCCGACCTGGGCGCCGGGCGCGGCGGCGCGGATCGCCTGGGCGGCGAGGCCGTGGCCGAGCAGGAGGTGGCAGGAGGCACGTACCGCGGCGGTGAGGTCCGTCCAGCCCGGGGCCATCTTGCCCTCCAGGTGGCCGATCCAGGCCGAACAGCTCGGCTCGTTGAGGGTGGCCCAGAGCTTCACGCGGTCCCCGAGGCGGGCGGCGACGGACGAGGCGTACTCGGCGAGCGCGAAGGCGGTGTCCCGCTCGGGCCAGCCGCCGCGGTCCTGGAGCACCTGCGGCAGGTCCCAGTGGTAGAGGGTGACGGACGGGGTGATGCCGGCCTCCAGCAGGGCGTCCACCAGTTCGTCGTAGAAGGCCAGGCCCTCGGGGTTCACCGGGCCCGTGCCGCCGGGGACCACGCGGGACCAGGACACCGACAAGCGGTAGGCGTTGACGCCGAGTTGCCGCATCAGGCCGATGTCCTCGCGCCAGCGGTGGTAGTGGTCGCAGGCGACGTCGCCGGTGTCGCCGTTCGCGACCTTCCCCGGGGTGTGCGAGAAGGTGTCCCAGATCGAGGGCGTACGGCCGTCCTCGGCGACGGCCCCCTCGATCTGGTACGCCGCGGTGGCCGTGCCCCACAGGAAGTCGTGCGGGAGTGCGGCGAGGTCGATGCGTTCGGACACGGAAGTCCCTTCGGAATGGGGGGTGTTGGTCACTCGGGTCACTTGACGGCGCCCGCCGTCAGACCGGCGACGAGATAGCGCTGCAGGAGGAGGAAGCCGGCGACCACGGGCACGCTGACGACCAGCGAGGCGGCCATGATCTGGTTCCAGTAGACGTTGTTGAGGGTGGAGTAGCCCTGGAGGCCGACGGCGAGGGTGCGGGTGGTGTCGTTGGTCATCACGGACGCGAAGAGCACCTCGCCCCAGGCGGTCATGAAGGCGTAGACGGCCACCGCGACGATGCCGGGGACCGCCGCCGGTACGACGATCCTGAGCAGCGCGCCGAGCGGGCCGCAGCCGTCGACCAGCGCCGCCTCGTCCAGGTCGCGCGGCACCGAGTCGAAGTAGCCGATCAGCATCCAGATGGAGAAGGGGAGGGAGAAGGTCAGATACGTCAGGATCAGGCCGCCGCGGGAACCGAACAGGGCGATGCCGGTGGCGTTGCCGATGTTGACGTAGATCAGGAACAGCGGGAGGAGGAAGAGGATGCCGGGGAACATCTGCGTCGACAGGACCGTCACCGTGAAGACCCGCTTGCCGCGGAAGTCGTAGCGGCTGACGGCGTACGCGGCGAACACCGCGATCACCACCGAGCAGATCGTCGCCGCGCCCGCCACGATCAGCGAGTTCATGAAGTACTTCGCGAGCGGGACCGTGGACCATATGTCGACGTACGGCCGGATGGTGAGACCGCTCGGCAGCCAGCGGAACTTGCCGGTGACGTCCGCGAGCGGCTTCAGCGAGCTGGAGACCATCACGTACACCGGGACCAGCACGAAACCGGTGAGCAGGGTGAGGAAGATCCGCCTCGACCAGAGGAAGGAACGCGGCGGCGCCATCGGCGAGTTGCGCCTCGGCGAGGCGAGGGGCGGGCTAGACATCGGCGGAGGCCCTCCGTCCGCGCGAGGTGAACAGCAGGTACACGCCCGTCACGACGAGCAGGAAGAGCAGCAGCAGGACGGACATGGCGGAACCGGTGCCGAAGTTCCAGGTGACGAAGGACGCCTGGTAGATGTGGACCGAGATGAGGTCGGCGGCCTCGGGGGCGGACTTGCCGAACAGCACGTACGGCGTGTTGAAGTCGTTGAACGTCCACAGGAAGAGGACCAGGACCAGCACCTGGTTGACCGGGCGCAGGGACGGCAGGGTGATGCGGCGGATCTGCTGCCACATCCCGGCACCGTCCAGCGCGGCCGCCTCGTACAGCTCCCGGGGGATGTTCTGCAGTCCGGCCATCACGATGAGGAAGGCGAAGGGCCAGCCCTTCCAGACCGACACGGTGAGCAGCGCGTAGAAGCTGTTGTCGCCGATCAGCCAGAAGGACGGTTTGCCGGTGAGGTGCAGCTGGTCGTGCAGGACGTGGTTCACCAGGCCGTTGTCGTGCTGGAACATGAACACCCAGGTGATGACGGCCGCGTAGACCGGCAGGGCGTACGGCACCAGGAACAGTGCCCGGAGCAGGCCGCGGCCGCGGAAGGTGTCCTGCATGAAGACCGCGGCGGCGGTGCCGGTCAGCCAGCACAGGCCGACCGACAGCAGGGTGAAGCCGACGGTGACGTAGAACGAGTGCAGCAGGGCCTCGCCGACGGGCGCGTCGAAGTCGACCGACACCTTGTAGTTGCCGAGGCCGGACCAGGGGGCGGTGCTCCAGTCGCGGATGTAGAACTGGGTGAGCTCCTTGAAGCTCATCACGATGCCGATGACCATCGGCACCAGGTGGACGAGGAGTTCCAGCAGCAGGGCGGGCAGGAGCAGCAGATACGGCAGGGCGACGCGGCGCAGCCGCCCGGTACGGCGGCGGGGTTCGCGCGCCGCCGTACCGGGCGTGGTGTGCCGCACCGGCTCCTTGAAGGCGGTGGTCGTCGTCATGGTCTCGCTCACGCCGCCGGCATCTGCTGCTGGGCCTTCTGCAGCGCGGCCTTGACCGAGTCGGTGGTCACCGCGCGCCCGGCGGCGGCGTCGGCGAACAGGTCCTTGACGGCCGTACCGACCGCTGTCTCGAACTGCGACTCGGACGCGACCTGCGGCAGGGCGGCCGCGCTGGTGGTGAAGGTGTTCTTCAGCACGGTGTTGGCAGGCGTGCTGAACGCCGCGTCCGCTTGCGCGGACTTCACCGGCGGGATGGTGCTGTAGGCCTTGTTGAGGACCTTCTGCTCCTCGTCGGAGGTCATGAACTTCACGAACTTCGTGGCTCCGTCGAGGTTGTGGGTGTTCTTGAAGACGGCGAGGTTGATGCCCGCGACCATCGAGTCGACCTGGGTGCCGGGGCCGGGGGTGCCGGAGATCACCGGGACGGGCGCGATGCCGTAGGCGTCCTCGCTCATGCCCTGGGACTTGAGGTTGGCGGAGGCGGACTGCCACAGCAGCATCGCCTGCTTGCCCTTGGCGAAGTCGCTGACGGACTGGTTCTGCGCGTACTCGGCGTCGCCGGTCGGGATGGCCTTGTCCTTGGCCATGAGGTCGACGTAACTCTTCACCGCGTCCACCACCTTGGGGTTGGTGAAGTCCGGCTTGCCGTCGGCGGTGAAGAAGTCGGCGCCGCGCTGCTTGGCGAAGACGAAGACGTGGTGGATGTTCTCCGACGGGTTGGAGCCCTCGGCACCGAGCGGGGACTTGCCCTTGGCCTGGATCTTCTTGCCGTCGGCGACCAACTCGTCCCAGGTGGCGGGCGGTTGCCTGATCCCGGCGTCGGCGAAGATCTTCTTGTTGTAGTAGAGGGCGTACGCCATCGAGTAGAGCGGGACCGCGGCCGGGTCCTTGCCCGCCGCGCCGGTCGAGCCGAGCGCGGAGTCGACGAACCGGTCCTTGCCGCCGATCTTGGCGAAGTTCCCCGTGTCCCACGGCAGCAGCGCGCCGGTCGCCTGCAGGGAGGCGCTCCAGGAGTTGCCGATGTTCAGCACGTCCGGGCCCTGACCCGAGGTGGTCGCGGTGAGGATCCGGTTGAGCAGGTCGGTCCAGGGCACGACCTCCAGCTTCACCTTGATTCCGGTCTGCTTCTGGAACCTGTCGAGTTCGGGCTGGAGGACCTGCTGGTCGACGGCGATGCTGGCGCCCTGGTTGGAGGCCCAGTACGTCAGCGTCTTCGGCGAGTCGTTGGACCCGCCGCCGCTGGACGAGCCGCCTCCGCAGGCCGTGGCCGCGAGGACGAGAGACAGGGTGACGGCGCCTGTGGCCGCGGCTCGGATGCTGCGCATGGCTCCTGGTGTCCCTTTCCGGGAGTCGAGAACCCGAGGTTGCTCACGGAAGCCGACGCCTGTGCCGGCCCGCGCGGACCCGCGCGGACCCCTTCGGCTCCCGAAGCCCCTCATGGCTTAATTTAGGACGTGAGTTAAACCTCACGGGAAACGCTCGTCAAGAGATCCGGCAGCGACGAAGGGCCGAACGGGCCGGAAAAGCGCGGCAAAACGCCGGAGAGCGGGGAGTCGGGTGGCAACAGTGACCGGCCGTACGGTGCGTGACCTGCGACGGGAGGGCCGGAGCGCGGTTCTGCAACAGTTGTATGTCGACGGGCCGATGAACCGTCCGCTGTGGGTACGACCGGACGGCGGACGGCTGCTCGGGGTGGACGCCGGCGAGACCCGGATCGGGGGGAGCCGTCCGGCCTCGGCCTCGCCGAACTCACCGCCCCGAAGGACCGTTTGGGCCGCACCGGCCGACTTGCCACCGGCTCACGCGGGACGCGCTCCCCGAGGGGCCCGCGCCACCC